>JAKAQV010000052.1 GCA_021819565.1 bacterium
GGCCGACCCTGATCCGGGACGCCTGGGCCGATAAACGCTTTCATAATCTTTTATCTTCCTACCGTTCGGGGCTCGCCATTCCAATTAAGGTCATGCGGCAAGCCGCGGGCTTTCTTAAAATCACATCAAAAGAGCCTGATGTTCTTGGAACCGAAGAGGTCAAAGCCGCCGAACTTTTCGTCGCCATGGCCGCGATGAGTCTCGAAAATATCCGCTTTTACGAGCAGGTTCAGGCCCAATCGGTTCGAGATCCCTTGACCCAACTCTACAGCCACCGGGCCTTTCAAACCCAGCTTCAAGAAGAGCTTCTCCGCTCCGGCCGCAGCCAAACGCCCTTGTCTCTGATCATGATGGATATCGATCACTTCAAATCTTATAACGACCGCTACGGGCATCAGGCGGGAGACTCACTTTTAAAAACCGTCTCCGCGATTCTTAACTCGTTTGCCCGCCCGGTCGATTATGCGGCGCGCTACGGCGGAGAAGAGTTTTGCCTGATTTTGCCCAATTTCGTGCGCACGGAAGCCGTTGAAATCGCCGAGCGCCTTCGCCTGAGAGTCGCCTCCCAACCCTTTTTCTTTCAGGGCGAGAAAAGTTCGGTCACCATCAGCCTCGGAGTGGCGAGTTTTCCGCAAGACGCGACCACCGCCAGCCAAATTATCCGGGTCGCCGATGAAAGGCTTTATCAGGCCAAGCACGGCGGACGAAACCAGGTGGTGGGATGAGCGCTTTTTTTCCGGCCAGTGGTTATTCTTACTGGGTCTTTTCGTTTCTTTGCGCTTCTCCGGCTCTTATTTTCTGGAGCGCTCAATTTCCAAAAAAACGCTTGACCGGAGCCGTCTTGGGGTTTATCTTTTTCTTGGGCTCCTTGACCGCTCTGGCAGTTCCAATTCATCTTAAAGCCGCAGCTCTCTCGTGCCTTCTTTGGTCGGTTTCCGCGACGTTTTGGGCTTACACGGAATACGCCCAGGATCAGAAAAGAGACGCCTCTTCCAAATCTTCTCTTGAAGAACTGATTAAAAAATCGGAAGAAGTGTCTTCTCGCCTTTCCGATCTAAAATTGGAGATGGTCAAAATCGAGCGCGAGCAAAAAAAGACCTTGGCGCTTTACGGCGCGGTTAAAAGCCTCGCCCAAGCCCTGGGCTGGGAGGACACCAAACCCATTCTGGAATCGGCTGTCGAACAATATCTCGGAGCGGCGTCCTACTCTTTCTATGTCGGCTCTTTATCCGGAAATTCCGATTTTGACATGCTCTTATGCCGCGGGCTTCACGATTCTCCGGGCTCTTCCGCCGCGGCTTTAAAAAAATGCCTCAGCGAGCGCTCGCTATCTTATCGCCAGGCCTGCACGATTCATTCGCCTGAAGAGGCGATTCTCGTCCCCTTTGAGGACAACAGCGAAGTTCTAGGTCTTTTTTACGCCCGAATTCCCCACGGCGTAGACGCCGATGAATTTTTGAAAAGTTCGAAGATTTTCGCCGGCGAAATCGCCTTTGCCTTCAGAAGACTCAAACTCTTTCAAGACGTCGAAAACCTCTCCCGAATTGACGGACTGACCGGGGCGCACCGCCGGGGAGAATTCGAGGAAAGGCTGCGCCATGAGATTATCCGCGCGCGCACTTTTAAGACGACCGTTGGAATCCTGATGCTCGACATCGATCATTTCAAAAAATTAAACGACCGCTACGGACATCCCTTCGGAGACCAAGTTTTAAAAAAAGTCGGGGAGATTTTAAACGCCTCGGTCTACGAAACCGATTTCGTGGCCCGCTACGGCGGAGAAGAATTCGTGGTGATCTTGCCGCGCGCGGAACCTGCGGGAGCGCTTAGAAAAGCCGAGATGATCCGGGCCGCCATAGAAGCCGAAAAATTCTCTATCGCCTTTGAGACGGTCTCATCCACGGTTTCAATCGGCATGTCGCATTTTCCCCGCGACGCCTTTGAGCCGGCCGCCTTGGTCGCCGAAGCCGACCGGGCCCTTTATGAGGCCAAGGCCCGTGGGAGAAATCAAGTCGTAGACGCCAGTCAGGTCAAAAAATCGTAATAAAAATAGGATAATGATATCTAAGCCTCACGGTCAAACAAAAGGAAAATATGGATACCCCCACTTCAACAGAAAGCAATAAACCCGAAGAAAAGCCCGTCAAAAAAAAGCTCGTCAAAACTCTCATTCTCGTTTACTCTTTGACCATTCTTTTGGGCTTATTTTTGGCGCTCAAAAATCGTCCTTCCAGTCCTTCCATCAATCTCGGCAATCAGGCGGCCAGCTTTCTTAAGTTTTCAAAGAAAGGGACCGTAGGCGTCGTCAAGATTCACGGACCCATCTATTTCTCCGACAGCAATCAGCCTTGGGAAGACGCGGGCGCCGAAAGCTGGGAAAGGGAAATCATCAAATTATCGAAAAGACGGAATATCAAGGCCATCGTTCTCGATATCAATTCTCCCGGGGGAAGCGTGGGCGCGGTTCAAGAACTCTACAGCGAAATACTCCGAATCCGCAAGACCAGGCATATTCCCTTTGTCGCGTCTTTCGGGGATGTCGCCGCTTCCGGCGGATATTACATCGCTTCCGCCTGCGACAAAATCGTCGCCCATCCCGGAACCCTGACCGGATCCATCGGCGTTATTTTTGACGCCACCGACCTTCAAGGCCTCTTCCGCAAGATCGGAGTCAAAATGTCTCCCATTAAATCCGGAAAATTTAAGGATATCGGCTCCCCCGCGCGGGCGATGACGCCGGCGGAAAAAGATCTTCTTCAGAGAATCATTAACGACACCTACGAGCAATTTTTGTCCGCGGTCAGCCTCGGCCGAAATATTCCCCTAGAAAAACTCCGCCCCATCGCCGATGGGCGCATTTTCTCCGGCAATCAAGCGCTTAAAGACCATCTCGTCGATCAACTGGGCGATTTTCACGACGCCGTCGCCCTTGCGGCGCACCTGGGCGGAATTCCGGGAAAGCCCCGGGTGATTCGAGGACGGGGAAATTTCGATCAAATTTTAGAGCTACTCAGCTCCCGATTTTTAGGAAACCCGATCTCCTCCGCTTCTTTAATTGGAAAGCTGGAAATGCCGCGAGCGGGACTTGAATATTTATGGACGGGGTATTAAATCCGATGCCCCTTTCAGAAATTTTCTACGATTATCTGGAATCTCCCGCCGAGGCGGAAAAGACGATCAAAGAACGCCCGCCGCTGGCCTTGGCCTTCTGCGGCTTTTTGGCCGCCGCCCTGGCTTTGTCTCTTTGGGAAAGCCTGGGATCCGGAGGATTTTTATTTTTCACCTTTAAAACGGTTTCTATTTTTCTCTGGAACTTTTTATCGGCATTTTTGTTGGCCGCCCTCATTCATCTCTACGCCTCGATGCGAAACTCAAGCGAGACTTTTGCCCCCACGGCGGCAAAATCTCTCGTGGTCTATTTTGGGCTCTCGGATTTTGCCTGGACCTTGGCCGCCGTCGCCGCCTTTTTTTCGCTGATTTCCAGTCCCCTCCATTATCTGTCTTTTCTTGTGATTGCGATCGCCTCCTTTTTAAATCTCGCGCTTAAAGCCCGCGGAATCAAAAGCGTCTACCGCTTTTCCGGGCCGAAATCCTGGCTTTTAGCGTTGGCGCCCTACGTCTTACTCGCTTTTTTCGGCGTTTGCTTCATGATTTTGGGGCTCTTGGGACTTTTCTTGCGTTAAACTGTTAAACCGATGGGAGAAGAAATTATCTCGGAAACCTTTAGCGGGCTTCCGGCGTTTACTTCCGCCGAGATGCGCGCTCTTGAGCAACTAGCGGAAGAGCGTTACGGACTTTCCTCGGAACGCCTGATGGAAAATGCCGGACAAGCCGCCGCGCGAGAAATTGAAAATTGGAACGGCCTTTCGCGGGAAAAAACCATCGCGTTCGCCTGCGGGCGCGGCCTTAACGGCGGAGATGGGCTGGTCATCGCGCGGATTCTCCAGCAAAAAAAATTAAAGGTCTCCGTCTTTATCTGTCCGCCCAAAAAAGATTCCGCCTATCCCGCGCTTGTTTTAACTCAAATGGAAAAAGCTGCATCCGCGGGGGTTTCCATCACCTCCTTTACGGAAAGCCAGGATTTCGCCCGCGCGCTCAAAGATTCTCAACTGGTCATCGACGCCCTTTTGGGAACCGGTTCCAGCGGAAAACCGACGGGCTGCGTGCATTTTATGATCCAGGAAATAGCTAGGGGGAAAAAACCGGTGATCGCTATCGACATTCCTTCGGGGCTTAACCCCGACACCGGATACCACAGCGGCGCCTTTGTCACCGCGACAGAGACCTTGAGCTTGGGGCTTCCCAAAAGAGGGCTTCTCTATCCCCATGCTCAAAAAAATGTCGGAACTCTCAAGGTTCTCGACATCGGATATCCCCCGGCCCTGGTTCAAGCGGTTGTGGCGATGCGCGATTCCAAAAGCGGCCCTAAGAAATGAATTTGGAAACGGAAAAACCAAAGGCCCTGAGCGTTTCGCAACTCTGCGAACAAATTTACCGCTCACTGGAAGAATCTTTTCCGGATGTCTGGGTTGAGGGAGAAATCTCCAATTGCCGCCTGTATCCCTCGGGACACACCTATTTAACTTTAAAAGACGAAAATTCCCAAGTTTCCGCGGTCCTTTTTCGCGGGGCCGCAAGCGGAATTAAATTCAAGCCCGAAGACGGGCTCAAGGTTTTAGTCCGCGGACGCGTGTCTGTCTACACCAAAAGAGGGGACCTGCAGCTGGTGATCTCCCATATGGAACCCCGGGAAAAAGGCGGGCTGCAACTCGCCTTTGAGCAGTTAAAAGCGAAATTGGAAAAAGAAGGCCTTTTCGACCCCTTAAAGAAAAAACCCATTCCACGCTATCCGCAAAAACTGGGAGTTATCACCTCGCTTCAGGGAGCCGCCATCCGCGACATTTTAAATATCCTCTCGCGCAGATGGCCGGAGCTTGAGATTCTGATTTTGCCGGTCCAGGTTCAGGGAGACGCCTCGGCCCCGGAAATCGCCAAAGCCGTCGAGGATTTTAATCTCCATTTTCCCGAGACCGATGTTTTGCTCGTCGGCCGCGGCGGCGGAAGCCTAGAAGACCTCTGGGCCTTTAACGAGGAAATCGTCGCCCGGGCAATTTTTGCCTCCAAAATCCCCGTTATTTCCTGCGTCGGACACGAAATCGATTTTACCATCGCCGATTTTGTCGCGGATTTGCGCGCCCCGACTCCTTCCGCGGCGGCCGAGATGTCGGTTCCGGATTTAAAAAGCGTCCGCCAAGAAATCGATTCCCAAAAGCAATCTTTAATTAGAAGTATCCAGCATATGCTGGAAGTTTTCGAACAAAGGCTTAAGTCCTTGTCTTCCCATCCTTTTCTCAAAAGCCCGCACCGGATGATTGAAGAATTCATGCGCCGTCTGGATGAAACCCGGGAGCTTTTGTCGCGCGCGATAGCGGCCAAAATCGAACTCCTCAGCCAAAGCCTCGCCCTTCAAAGCGGGCGCTTGGACGCGCTGAGCCCGCTGAAGGTCTTATCCCGCGGCTATTCCGTCGCCCGGAGCTGGCCCAGCCTCAAAATTCTGCGCTCACCCCAAGACGTCAAAGCCCACGACATCATCCAACTCACCCTTCACCAAGGGGAGATTTTTTGCGAGGTCACGAAAAATGACAAAAGAATCTAAAAAAGAATCCTTCGAGTCGGCGCTCAAAAAGCTGGAAGATTACGTCTCATCCCTTGAGTCCGGAGACAAGCCGCTGGAAGAAAGTCTTGAAATCTTCGAGAAAGGCGTTTCCCTGGCCCAAACCCTGACCCAACGCCTGGAAGAAGCCAAACAAAAAGTGGAAGTTTTGATCAAGGAAGGCCGCGGCTTTTCCAAAAAGCCCCTGGCCGACTTAGACTCCTAGGGATTGAAGCTCAAACCGCTCCGGTTTTACAGAAAGTAATGGATGATGGGAACTTTGACTCTCTCCTCGGGAACTTTTTGACCCTCGAGTCTGTATAAGAAAAGGGGAAATCTCCCTGGCGGAAAAGCCGTTCAACTGTTAAAATAAGGAGGGTCTATGTTCGGGAAAGACACGGCCATGGAAATTCTAATGATGCTTCAGATGCAATTCAATCACATCGCCTCTCATCTCATTGATTAGATGAGGATTTTCGCTCTTCAAAAAGAGAAATGGAAAGAACTCTACCATAGGCTGGCCGCCCGCCTCAACTGGGGAAGCAATACCCGCTTATTTCTCGCGGGACTACTGACCTTAACCCCGTTTATGGCCCTCGCCCGTGTGATAGCGATGTCAACCCATATCCTGGCCGGAAGATGGATGGGGCCCGATCAATACGGCTTAGTGGGGCTCAGTATTGCCGCAAGCAGGATTTGGCTCCTCTTTATCTCCTTGGGTTTTTTTACCGTCGCCTATCGCATCGCGGCTCTACCACCGGAAAAGCGCCCCGCCGCCATTTCAACCATCGTCTTAAGTCTGGTCTTATGGATTGGAATTTCATTATCCGTTCTTCTCGCCTTTCACGCCCCTTTAGCCCGAATTTTTAAAGTCTCTCCCGCGGTTTATTTCTGGAGCGCCCTTTACGCCACCTCGCAAATTTCCTACGGCGTGGCCGGAAACCTCTTATTAGGGCTTCAGAAATTCAAGGCTCGGGGAATTATCGAACTTTGCTACGCGCTGTTGGTTTTATCCATCCTGGGCCTCTCCTTTTACCTGAAGGCCCATTTGGAGTTTACCGCGCTTTTGCGCGCGATGAGTTTTGGCTGCGCGCTTGGATTTTTTTTGTGTCTTTATACGCTCAAGGAATTTCTAAAGCCGGTTTTTTATTTTCCCGCGCTTAAAGACATACTCGCCTATACCGGGCCCTATCTCATGAGCTGGGGTTCGGCGGTCGGCGCGGAATCCTTGGTCTCTTTGATGGTTTCATGGAATTTAACCCCGCGGGATCTGGGATATTTCAGCGCTTATCAAACCGCGGTTTTTCGTCCGGTCTTAGTGGCCGCAACCATCGTCGGGGCGGTTTTGGGGCCTATTTCAAGCATTCCGGAAAGACAAGAGGGATCCTGGAAAAAATTCTTTCGCCTTGGGCCCGTCATTTTTCTTTTGGCTTTTGCGCTTTTTTTCCTAGCCGGAAGCGTCATGATCAATCTCATGGGACAAAAATACCCGTTCAAACTTTCTTGGATGGCCTTTTTTGCCGTCGCGGCCACCTTTCTTTTTCTCTGGACTTTTCCAGCAACCATACTTAATTCCCGGGATTCAAAAAGCGCCTGGAAGGCGAGTTTCTCCGCGGTCTTTGGCGCTTTTCTCTGTGCCTCCATTGGGTTTTGGGCCATTCCGAAATGGGGAATTATCGGCGCCGCGATCTCCTTGGGCTTTCTCTACGCCGGGTCCCTGGCCTGGAACTGCGCCTGCGGATATCTTCAACTAAGAGATACTGCAAAACATCCATGATCGCGGGAACTTTCTGAATCCCATCGATAGATGCAAGGGATATTCCATGCAATGCGGCATCTTCGCGCAAACAGCTTTGACGAGGGTTGTTTTCCCTGTTTGCCGGGGACCAAACAAAATGACGGAACGGCCGGACCTCAAGGAGGCTTCAATCTTAGGGGCTAGAATACGATTGAAAGTCACGGTTTCAATTATACATAATAATTGAAACTAGATATTTCAATTTCGGATCCGAAATGCCACGTTTCTATACAAAATAGATTAAAAGACAGCCCTGTTTAAATCATATATTGGGCGCCAAAAGGAGCGACGAAGCGGCCGCGACCGGAAGCAACCTCAATTTCGCGCCGAATGATTTCAGGGTCAGACTCGCCGCTCATTTTTTAACAACAATGCCGAGTTCACGGCAGAACCGCCTCAAATCCGCCCCGCCCGACTCTATCACTTCACGCAAAATATCCAGATTTAAAGATTGATATTCATGGACGGCGACATTTCTAAATCCCGTCATGGCTCTAAGCCGCTTGGCTAAATCCACGGAAATTTTTCCGGCGCGCGCCAAAAGATCGAAGCCTTCAGCCGAACTCTGTGGCACGCCCAGGCGCTCTTTAGCCGCCAGGCGCATCGCCATATCAATAGCGGCTTGGCAAGCCCTCTCAATATTTAAAACGATCGCGTCTTGATGGGTTTGATTGTGGAGGCGGCTTAATTTTCCGCCGTATTCCTCCTCCACGCGCTTGAGACAGCGCTCGATAATGGCCGCCTTGTTGAGGAGAACGTCATCCATGATGCGGAAAGTAGGCCTCAAGGATGGGCCGACGGTCCTCGCAGAAGCGAGCGTAATTGGATAAAACGCGCGTCTCAAACTCAAGCCGGGATTCTTCGTCGGATGAAAAAAGGACTGCCCCATCAGCGACCACTTCCTTGGCATGAACGAGAAATTTTTCCGCGTCCAAACTGGACGCCTCGACCGGAGAACCGGCGATTTTTGAAAGCTCCGCATTGAGTTTAAGCAGAACATCAAAATTCAATGAATGGCCGCGCGGCAAGAGAAGAGCCAAGTCCCAATCGCTGTCCTTGCGTTCAAGTCCCAGGGCGCGAGATCCGTAAAGATAAACGGCTAAAACGTCAGGAACGCTTCGACGGATATGCGCCAACATTTTTTTGGAGACGGCGCCGCTCCGGCCGCTGAGATTTCCCATCCTAGACGAAATTATACCAAAATACCGACGAGTATTTTTCATTTGCTCGCTGAGGATTGGGAAGTTCTTCTCAAATTGGACATTTCAAAAAATGCCAAACTATACGCATGGCTGCGGAAAAAAATGAGACAAAACCCCATTTGCCGCTCCCTCAAACCGCCCTTTTTGTCTGGTCAGGATTAGGGGACGCCCTGATGGCGTTCCCCTTGTTGCGGGGATTTCGGAACGCCCAAGGCGAGGTTTTTCTCATTGGGAAAGAAAGCGCGCGCCCATTCTACGATTTTCTAAAAGAATGGGACATAATTTCGGGATACCGGGTTTATTCCCGTCGCTCGCCCCAGGGATTGTGGAACGATTTGACCAGCTGGAAAAAAGCTTTTTCAGGCTGGCCACAGGTTCTTCTTCCGCCGCGGTCTTCTCTCATGGCCGCCGGAAAAAATCAAATCATTCTTAACGCCCTTCGCTTGTCTTGGCCGCTGGCGTTTCCTATTCTCAAAACAGCCTTGGGAATTGGCGCTCTCTCTTTTATTGACGACGCCTTCGTCCCCGGCCTCTCATCCGGAGAAGCCAATCGCGCTCTCTCCTACTCCCAGTGCCTTGAAAGAAAATTCTCGCTGCCTTTTGAAAAAGATTTCCTCTTTTTCCCCCAAACAACCCTCTCCGCGGCGGAAAAAGCGGCGCGGCCGCTTCTTGACCAACTCGGACTTAAAAATTCGGCCTATCTCGTTCTCTATCCCGCCACTCAAGCCGGATTTCAAGAAGGAAAACGAAATTTGCCGCATTCCTTAATCTCGAAAATTTTAGATTGGGCGGAGGCCCAAAATTTTTCAGTCGTCGCCGTCGGCTCTTCCGCTCACGTTAATTCCGCGCTCGCGCCTTTTCAAAGTCGGATGATCAATTTCAGCGGGGAAAAAAGTTTTTTAGAGTTAATCGGGATTTTTCGCCATAGCCGCCTTGCCTTCTGCGCCGATGGAGGTCTTTTGCATTTGGCTTTGGCGTCACGCTGTCCTGTCGTCTCTTTTTGGGGCCCCACCTCTCCCAACACCTTTTCCTACCCTCATCACCCCTATCATCGCGCGCTCTATAAACCCTCGCGCACGCTTTCTCTCCCGGACGCTTTTGATTTTTCTCGAGAAGATATTTCAGGGGCGGTCCAAGAATGGATATAAAAAATTCCCCGCGAATCGGGAAAAACACCCGGGCGCTTTTAGGCGGGCTCTGGGCCTCGGGGCCTTTTTTTATCATCGCGCGCGCGGCGACCGCGGGAACTCAAATACTTGCGGCGCGGCTTTTAGGCCCGCGAGAATTTGGCCTCACGATCATCATTTCGGCCTGGGCCGGAGTCTTGATTATTCCCGCGCAATTGGGTTTTCCCCAAGCCATCGTGAAATTTACCGCCATGGAAAAAAATCCGAACGCTCAAGCTCAAATCATTTCAAGCGCCTGGTGGCTGAGCCTGTCTTGGGCTCTTTTGGTCTTCGCTGTTTTATCTTTTGGACAAAGTTTTTTCAGCCATTCTCTCAGAATCTCCTCTTCCCTCTATTTTTGGATTTTAACCTATGCCTTTTTGGTTTTAATCTATACCTTGCTTGTCAACTCCCTGCAAGGCCTGTTCCGTTTTAAAGAAAGAGGCCTAACCGAGATGTTTTATGGATTATTGACGCTAACTTTTTTTTGTTTTTTTTATTTTTTGGGAGAAAAAAAATTCGCGTCTTTTATCGGGGCCATGGACGCGGGGCTCCTCGCCGCATCCATCATCTGTTTCTTCTTTTTAAGGTCGAAAATCAAGCTCACAATCAATCGAGATTACCTGAAACCGATTTTGTCCTATCTGACCGCTCCCGTTTTAGGCGCGGCCGCGGCGGCCGGGGTTCAATACGCATCCCCATTGATTCTAGCGGCTTATCTTCCGCCTCAAGACGTGGGGCTCTATGGAATTTACTTGGCTGGATCGGTGGGCGCGGCGCTGGCGATTTCTTACATTCTCAGCGCGATTCTGGGGCCATTGGCCAGCGACCCGGAAAAGCAAAGCGGCGCGTGGAGGAAATTTCTATTTCTTTCCGCTCCGCTGAGCCTTGCCGCTTTTTTTGTCTTTGCAGCTGGAGAGTTCATCCTTTTGAAATTAGCCGGAAAGCGTTATCCGCTCAACGCCCCCTGGGTCGCTCTTTTTTCCGCCGCCGCAGTGTTTTGCGTTTTATCCAATATCGCCTCGACCTTGATCGCCTTTCAAAATGCCCGCGGACTCTGGCTGGGAAGCCTGGGCAGCGCCTTAAGCGGCATTCTATGCCTTATTGCCAACGCGCTCTTGATTCCGCATTGGAAAGTCAGCGGCGCGGTCGCGGCCTTGATCTTAAGTTATACCGCTTCCTTTTTCTGGTGCGTTTTTTGGCGCCAGCGCGATCCTATTCCCATATAAACTCTCAAGCTGAGCGGTCCAAACCGCTTTGGAAAAATGATTTCGCGCCCTTTGGCGAGCGGCAAGCCCCATCCGCTCTCGCAAATTCCGATCCAATAAGAGAACCCGCGCTTTCTGACAAAGATCGGAAAAACCGGAAACCAAAAACCCCGTTTTTTCGTTTTCCACTACATCGTTATTGCCTGGAATATCCATCGCCACAACCGGTTTGCCCAAAGCCTGGGCTTCAAGAACGGTGAGCGGTAAACCCTCCCAAAGAGAGCTTTGAATCATGAAAGAAGAAACGAGAAGGCGGGAGATCACTTCCTCATGAGAACGCCACCCCAGCCACTCCACCGGAGCCGAAATTTGTTGCGCCAATCGCTTGAGCTCATCTTCCAATTC
>JAKAQV010000053.1 GCA_021819565.1 bacterium
TTCCGATCTTATACCAGCCTGGATGGGGTTTCCTGGAGCCATGTATTTAGCGGCAGCGCAAGTCTAATCTCCATGGCCAGCTTCAATGGCCAAATCTATGTGGGAGATTCTGCCGGTCATCTCTATTCAAGCTCTAACGGAACTGATTGGTCGCAACAAAGTGGATATCCCGGGTCCGGCGTCTATTCGTTGGCGGTTTTTAGCGGCAAACTCTATGCCGGAGACACAAACGGGCTCTACGTAAGTTCCAATGGAGCGGCCTGGTCACAGCAAACTCAATATCCCGGAACGAGTGTCTACACTTTGGCCGTTTTTTCCGGGGAGCTTTATGTGGGAGATGGAAACGGCAACCTTTACGCAAGCGCCAATGGCGCTATCTGGAGCCGCTCGTTATCCGTTCCCGGAGGGACTTTGTCCGCTCTTTCGGGCTTTGGCGCTCAGATCTACGCTGGCGATCAATTGGGTAATCTCTGGCAGGTAACACCCATCTCAGCAACTCTCTACGGGTCTGATGGAACGAATTCCGCTCAAGCATTATCGATCAAAAACATCAATCTCGCTCCCTCACAAACAACCCTGACCTGCGGTGGAACTTCTCCATGTGCCGCGACCAATCAAGTACTTTTCTCTGCGTCTAATATGGCTGGAAATTCCACGCAGATCGGTCCCTACGCGATTTTAGTCGACACAATTCCCACCGATGTGATTCTTACAACCGCCAATGTCGCTCCCAGCTCAATTCCTCAGGGCACCGACGCGGCTTTTATTCGCATGACGCTTCAGAGCGTGAGTGGAACGGCGCCTTGGACAGGTATTACCGTTCAGCGCGTTGGGGGGGGAACTGACTCGGACGTATCCAACGTTTCTATCTGGAGAGACTCGCTTAATGATGGAGTTTTTTCATCCACCGTTGACGCCCAAATTTCAAACCCAGTCTCATTTTCCGGTGGCGAGGCTCTCGTTGTTTTTACGTCCACTGAAAACATCCACACTTCGACGCAAGCCTATTTTGTCGTCTTGACGGCCAATTATCAAGCGACAGATGGAGACACAATAGGTTCTGAAATCGCCTCCACCGCTTCATTTGTGTTTTCTAGCGGCTACTCCGCTAGTAGCGGCCAGAAAAATATTTATCCTTTAATTTCGAGCACGGCGACAATAGTCGATGGCCCCAACAATTTAGACGTAACTCCGGTCAGCCAAGCGCCGTCCTACGACTCTCCCGGAACAACCGGAATTTCAATGCTGGCTCTGAAATTTCAAGTTCCCGCCACTACTCCCGGAACAAGCACTCTTTCAAAAATTGTTTTTCAGCTTCAGGGAACCGCGCCCTCTAATGACATTAGCTCGATTTCTCTCTATCGTGATAACGATAATAATGGGATATATGATCCGGGAGTGGACGGGCTCGTTTCATCGGGAAATGACTCATTTACTAACGGAGTTGCGACTGTCGCTTTCACCGCTCCCGCGGCCTCAGACACCGTCAATGAAACTCCCATCTATTATTTTGCGGTGATTAATCTTTCCGTCAACGCCGCTTTGGGCGACACCATGCAAATCGCGGTAACCACAACAACAGACGTCCAACTCATTGACACTCTTGACACAATAGTCTTTGTGAGCACCCCCGTCGCTTCTTCCACGATGACGGTTGAAAATCTCAATACACTCTCAATCGTGGGATCTAATCTCGCGCCTACAAGTTTTCTTCAAGGCATTTCCAACTACACCGTTTTGAAAGCGAGTTTTAACGTCAATAACCAGAACACGGCATTCGCGGGAATTGCCGTCAATCGTCTTGGGCTTGGGCATGACACCGACGTTTCCTCTGTAAAATTCTGGCAGGACCCAAACCCGCCCGAAGCTTTTAACCCCGCTATCTTCAATTTTCTGGGATCAGCGCAATTCACAAGTGGCGTCGCTCAAATTAATTTCTCAACACAAACGCTTTATGCCGGAACCACCTACGTCTATTTTGTCACCTACGATATCAGCCCAACGGCCGTTACCGGTGACACTTTGGGAGGGAGGATTCAAAGCAGTCTCTCCATTACTCTGACTAACCCTGGAACCAGCATCTCCGGAACTTTTCCTATTGATTCCTCAACCGCGCCCATTACCGCCACTCAAGCAGGGCTTTTTGTATCGGCGCAAGATGAGGCACCGTCAAGTCTTATGCAAGGCGCGACCAACCAGCAAATGCTTAATTTGACGCTCAACACCACGCAATACGCCTTGGCCCTGAGCGCTCTGACGATTCAGTCTTCAGGAACCGCAACGAGTTTGGACATTTCGCGCGCGGAGATTTATCAAGATGCGGTTGGAAATGGAATCCTCAGCGTTTCCCAAGACCCTTTGCTTGCCGCCGCGAACTATCCGTTTGTCGGAGGCGCGGCGGTTTTAAGCCTCACCAACCCCTTAAACATCAGCACGACCCCAATTCGTTTAATAATGGCCGTTGATATTAGCTCCACTGCCGATTATTATCATACCTTCGGCGTGGCCGTGACGACGACCAGCGATCTGAGCGTAAATGCGCCCAACTTTATTGTCCCATCAAGCACGACTTTTCCCGCAAACTCAAGCGTCGTTCCTATCACAAAAGAGCCTGACATCATGACGCCATCGGGAATTTCTCTAATAAACCCGGCTGGAGTCGTGCAAAATCAAGAAGCTCTCGCTGCGGAGATATCGGTCTCAACTCTGCGGAGTTCAGTAACATGGACTAATATCGCGATATCTAGAGATGGGAGTCTCCCGGATTCCGGAATTGACGCCGTGAAAATTTACGCCGATTCCGATGGCAACGGCGTTTGGGACTCAAGCGATGTCTTAATTGGAAGTGGAACATTTATCGCGGGCCTTGCCGATATCACGTTTTTTACTCCTCAAATCACGAACGTCACGCCCTTAAATTATTTCGTGACGCTCACTATCGATATCAATGCGACTCCAGGAGACACTATTGGGATATCTTTGGCTGGAGCCTCAAACTTTACAGTCGCGCCGCCAGACACTGTGTCTGGCTCAAGTCTTCCTTTTGTATCGGCTTTGGCGCCAATTCTAAACGCGAAAACTCCAACGCAGCCACTGGTGACGCTTCCGAACGGAAGCTATAGCAGTTCTTTTGACTCAGTCACTTTTATCTGGTATTCGACAGTAACGATTGGCACAATTTCAAGCGCGGCCTATGCCGTTGGAACCACTCCCGGTGGGAGCAACGTCTTGCCTTTCACTCAAATTCCGCTCACAGCCTCAAGCTACACCGCCACGGGACTTCTCTTTTCAAACGGAGCGACATACTACGTCTCAGTTGAAGCGACATCTAATTATGGTTATACAAGCCCCGTAGGAACGAGTCCCGGGTTTCTTGTAGACCTTATTACCCCCGGCCCACCGACAAATTTAACGGCTCAAACAGGCGCGAGTTCGATTTACCTTGATTGGTATCCGGGAACCGCCGGGCCGTCAGGACTTGCGGGATACCTGCTTGAGTATTCCGACGTCGAACATCCGACCTGGTATAACGCGAAAACCGGGGCGGTCACCGCCTTGGCTGTCGGCCCCCACGGGACCTTGTCGGCAAATTTCATTCCTTCCGCGCCTTTCTTATTCAACAACCCGCCCCAGGGAACCCTTCTTTTCCGCGTCAGCTCGGTCAATGGCGCGGGAGTGCAAAGTTCGCCCTCCAACACCATTCGCGTTCTATACGGAACGCAATCGACGGCGGGAATATCGAACGTCTCTTCCTATCCCAATCCCTTTAACTCCAATTCCGGAGTGGCCACTATTGTCTATACCTTGGATACGCCGGGAAGCGTTTCGATTCAAATATACAGCGTCTTTGGAAATATGGTTAAAACCCTCAGTTATTCCGGAGGAGGCGCGGGGGGGCAAGCCGGAGTCAACACCGTGACCTGGGACGGAACCGATTCCGGAGGCCGCAAGGTGTCCAAGGGCATTTATATCGCGATTCTTAAAGCCAATGGAGCGAGCGTCCAATACAAAATTGGAGTTAACCACTGAACGGCAGTAACGGAAAGCAACGGATGTAACGGCAGGTAACAGAAAGACACGGAAAGAAACGGACGTAACGGAGGGCAACGGAATTCCCCTCCGCGTCATTCCGGCGACCGAGCATTGGCGAGGAAGTGCCGCATCCAAGTCTGTTGGAAAGCGGCCGAAAGCCGGAATCCAGCAACGGAAAGTTAATGAGAACGACCAAGAGAGGCGATGAAGGAATTGAGGGCAAAAGCCCGCTCGTCATTCTGACGAAAGCCGGAATCCAGATACTGGACCCCGGCTTACGGCCTGCCGGGGTGACAAGGAGCCTTCGCCGCTTTCCGTTTCTTTCCGTTACTTTCCGTTACGTCCGTTTCTTTCTGTTTCTTGCCGTTTCTTTCTGTTCCTTTCCGTTTCTTTCCCTTCCCGCATCCGCCGCCAGCTCCTATGCGGGTTCCCCCAATGAAATATTTCAATTTGGAGCCGACGCTCGCGCGATGGGAATGGGAAACGCCTATACCGCGATTGCCGGCGGGGCTTCTTCCTTATATTACAACCCTGCGGGGCTGGGACTTCTCAATGGTCCCGATATCAGCGCCATGCAAGCAAGTTTAATCGGCGGAGCGGGATATGAAAATTTATCCTACGCCCAGAATTTTTCAAAAATGCCGGGAGCTTGGGGGGTCGAAGCCCTGAACATGGGTATCAGCGGGGCGCAACAGCGGGATTCTCAAAACAATCTCACCGGAAGTTTCGGCTTTCAAGAAACCGGATACGGCGCTGGATTTGGACTGAGAAACGTCATCATCCCTAATTTGTCCTTGGGAGGATCCTTTCAGGGCCTCAGCCGCAGCCTTGGAGGAAGTTCTTCCGACATGCTTTACGGAGGAAATATCGGAGCTCAATACGGCCCTTTTTTCGACAACATGGTCACGGCCGGCGTGGTTGTTCAAAACGGATTTAGCGGGGCGCAAAACACCTTTGACCGGCTTCCGACCGTTGTCCGCACTGGGCTGGCCATCACTCCCATGGATAATCTTCTCATCTCCGCCGATTATGGAGATGACGGGGATTATGGAATCGGAGCTGAATATCGAATATGGATGTTCGCCATACGAGCCGGATACATCCCGGAAGGCCTTACTTTCGGAGCCGGAATCTATTACAAATCTCTTGAGGCCGATGTCGCCATGGTCAACGATCCTGTCTTTGGACTGGGAGAGAGATTTTCTCTCAATTACCGCTTTGCAGGAAAGAAAAAAGAAAAACCTCTGGACGCTTACACCGAAAGCTATCTTGAGGCGGCGAAAAAAGAGCTCAATCTCCGCAACTATCTTAACGCGCAGCTCGCGCTTGAAGAAGCGCTGGGCATCAATCCCGCCCAGGTCCCGCAAGAGTGGAAGGAAAAGTTAAAGCTTTTAGAGTCTTTTAACAATGCCTTGGATCTCAAGGAACGCCCCGATGAGATTAAAACGCTTCGTTCTCAAGACCAAGCGGCCATTTTGGCACAAAAATCTATTTTCTCCTACTTAGACGGACACGACGGCGAGGCGATGATTTGGGCTTCGGTGGCCGCGGGATCCGGAAACAAAACAATGCCCTATATTGACTTTGTCAAGACGATGGCTTATCTTACTAGGATGAAAGTCTCGGAGGGAGACTTGTTGCCGCCAGCGGAATTTGTCTCCAAGAAAATGGAAACCGCGCTTCAGGCTATTTATCAAAAGCGCTTTGCCGACGCCGTCAAGGATTGCCGGCAGGCCATAACTATCAACCCCGATGAGTCCTCGGCTTGGACCCGGCTTGGAAGCGCTTATTTCGCCTGGGGACATAAAAGAGAAGCCAAGAAAGCATATCAAAAAGCTCTTTCCTTGGACCCCAAGGACGTCGATCTCAAGAAATTTATGGAGATGTACATAAGATGAGAAAGAAGGAACGAGTAGGAACGGAAAGTAAAAGCAAGTAACGGAAAGGAATGGAAAGCAACCGAAAATAGAGGAGCGACATGGATCTGATTGCCTTGGTTTTTATTCCAAGCCTCTTTCTTGTCCTAGGGGCTTTGATGTTTGTCGTCAGCCGGGTCATGGAATTTACGCAATCCAACCGCTATTTCGCAAAGCAAAGGGGAAATAACCTTATGTTCACTAAGTTCATGACTCAAATCGCCATCGCCAAAAGCCAATTGGGAAAAAGGGCGCAAGAATTGGAGGCTCTTTCCCTACGCCTTCAGATGAATAACGAGGAACTCGCCCGACTCAATAATCTCAAGATGAAGTTTCTGTCGATGGCGGTCCATGACATCCGCAATCCTTTGACCGCGATCACGGGATACAGCGATATTCTCTCGCGAAACAAAAATTTGGGGCCCAGGGAACAAACTCTCTCTAAAATGATTTTGACCGCGACCAGACAAATCAATCACCTGATGGGAGACCTGACCGATCTGGCAGTCATCGAGGCGGGAAAGTTCCACATGGAGATGGCGCCCTTTGATCTAGCGGGGCTTGTTCAAGAAGTGGGGGCAACGCTGGCCCCCGGAGCATCAAATAAAGGAGTTATTCTCTCCGTTCGCGAACCTCCGCCCGGAATTACCATCACCGCCGACCGCTACCGTATTTGGCGCGTATTGACCAATCTCTTGGGTAACGCCGTTAAATTTACTCCCGCGGGCGGACGGGTCGAACTCAGAGCCGAGGTCGCGGGGGGAATGGCGATGATTTCCGTTCAAGACAACGGGCCTGGAATTCACCCGACCGAGCGCCGAAAAATTTTTGAAAAATTCTACCAGTCCAAACACATCAAGGATGAAAAAGCCCGAAAGGGCGGCTGGGGCTTGGGACTGGCTATCGCCCAGGAAATCGTTCAGGCCCACGGAGGGGAAATCGGCGTCGATAGCCGCGGTCTCGGCCACGGGTCCACTTTCTGGGTCCGCATTCCTCTTAAAGCCAGGCGCCCAGTGCGCTCAAATCCCATGCGGCTTTCTTTAGCCTTTCTTGGATTCCTTAGCCTTTCTTGGATTCCAAAGCCCATTCAAGCGCAAACAGTGGTTCCTTTTCTTGAAAAATCTAAATTCGAAAAATCTCTCGAAACAAAGGTCGACGGGGTTCTTCTCAACATTCTGGGCCCTAATCGCGCCAAGGTCATTATCAACGCGACCCTTGATTTCACGAAAACGGAAAGTTTCAAAACCGAAGGGGCCAGCGTAACGAGTACCAAGACATCGGGCTTGCCGTACCTTTGGCAAGAGCCGAGTAAAACGGAGCGACCTCAGGAACTTTTGCCCGGGGTGCCGCTTGATTCCGGCGGTCCGGCCTCACCCGCGCCGCCGCCGTCCATCAAAGGCTATAAAAAGGAAGATTCTTTTCCTTCTAATTTTGTCAAACGCTTAGACGTGACGTTAATTTTAGATAACTCCGTCAAAGGCAATCGCAGTACCGAAATCGGTAAAATTACCGCGGACCTTCTCAATCTTAATCCCAAAAGAGGGGATTCCTTGACCGTCGTCCACACCGGATTTTCTCCGATCTGGAAAACCGTCTGGTATTCTCCGGAAACTGCGGGCATGCTTCTCAAATATATTTTGACTGGGTTTCTCTTTTTCATGGCGCTTGTCGTTATCGCCGTCGGATTTATCAAGATCGCCAATGCCATGAGAATGATGGCTAACGCCCAGGCTCAGCAAATTTCGATGGACATGAAAGGACTGGAAGGCGAAGGAGGCGAAGGCCCGGGAGGGGTTTTAGGACGCAATACCCTGATGATTGGAGAACAAAAATCCGGAGAGAACGCGGAAGAAAACAAAAACGCGCCAATCATGTTTGACGTTAGAATTGAGCAAGTGGAAACCTTGGCTCAAATGCTTTTGCCGGAACCCCCTGAAAATATCGCCATTGTCGCCTCTCGTTTGACTCCCGAAGTATCCAAGAAACTCATCGAGGCCCTTCCGCCAGAGCTTGCCAGTTCCGTCATTAGTCAATTAGCTCGTCCGCGTTTTATCGACCCGGAAATAATCGTCAATCTCAAGGAAGAGTTGGAGCGGCGTCTGTCCGGAGCCGTGGGAGGAGTTCATTATCTGGCGGAACTCATGTCGGCCGCCAGCCAAAAAAGGCGCCATGAAATGCTTGAAGCCGTGCGCGTGCAAAACCCCACTCTCGCCGAAGAATTAAGAAAGAGAGTATTCTTCATCGAAGATCTTTCAAAACTCACGCAGCAAGAGTGGTCGTATCTTTTGTCCCTGGTTACTTACCAAGAGTGGAGCGCGGCTCTCCATGAGGGTCCTAAAAGCGTGGTAGAAGCCATCAAGCAAAACCTATCAGAGAAGGCCTGGGGAGTCTTAAGCGAAATGATTGAAGCGTCTTCTCCAACGATAGAACAAGCGGAAGCGGCCCAAGATAAAATCGGAAAAAGCGTTTCTGAACTGATTTCAGAACAGCGCATTAAAACCATCGCCCCGCAATTAGGGCTTCAAATTCATGAATCTCCCATAGAGGAAGAGAAAGATACGGAAAGTAACAGAAAGTAAAAGAAAGCAACGGATGCAACGGAAAGACACGGAAAGTTAATGAGAGCGGCGAAGAGAGGCGATAAAGGAATTCAGGCACGAAATCGCTCCTCATTCCGGCTGCTGCCCCCGTCATTCCGGCGACCGAGCGTAGGCGAGGAAGTGCCGCTTCCAAGTCTGTTGGAGAGCGGCCGGAAGCCGGAATCTAGTTTCAAAAATTCCTGGACCCCGGCTTTCGCCGGGGTGACATCGAGCGTCTCAGCGCGCATGTCATCATCTATCATACGGCTATCAGCATCATTTTGTTCCCGCTCTTCTAACTCCTTTCCGTTACATCCGTTGCCTTCTGTTGCATCCGTTTCTTTCTGTTTCTTTCCGTTGCTTTCTTTTGCCTTCCGTTACTTGCCGTTCCGTTCCTTCGTCATTTCTTCGTGATTAAAGCCCTTCTTTGTTCTATTCTATAGTTATGGGTGAAAGTCCAAAAGGCTCCATCTTCGCGTCGCTCAGGGCTTTAGAGGAAGTCCCGGAAGAAACGCCTACGGCGTCCCCGGTTCAGCAAAGCGCTCCTCCCACACCGGCCCAACCCGCTCAGCCGCCGACGCCGCAACCAGCTCCTGTTACGCCTGCATCCAATGATGCTGTCAAAAGCGTGGAATCAAGAATTGAGAAAATGGAGCAAAAAATCCAGGAAATGGGAGCAGTCCCTCATTCGCCCATTCCGGACTCTCATCTTGACCGCATTGAAGCGCTTGAGAAAAAACTTCAACAAATGCAAGAACGCGCCATTCAAGCGGAAGTCGCGCTCAGAGAGCGGGAAAAATCTCAAGAAGCGGCAAGAAGAGAAACCGAAGCCCTGCTTCAAAATCTCGCAGCTCAAAGACGGCTAGAGGAATCAGATCGACAGATGAAGGAAAATCTGGCCTACTCCCGAAGACGCATCGAGGAATTGGAAGCGAAAAAGCCGGAATTTCCCACGGAAATTCCGCAAGAAGAAATCACTCGAAAAATAGAAGAAGGGTTGCGCCCATTTTCAGAGACGCTGTCGCGTTTGGAACTTCAAGCGAAAGCCCTGCAAGAAGATGTCTATCGAAAAACAGAAGAAGGGTTGCGCCCATTTTCAGAGGCCCTGTCGCGTTTGGAACTTCAAGCGAAAGCCCTACAAGAAGATGTCTATCGGAAAACAGAAGAAGGGTTACGCCCATTTTCAGGGACGCTGTCACGTTTGGAACTTCAAGCGAAAGTTCTGCAAGAAGATGTCGCTCGAAAAATAGAAGAAGGGTTGCGCCCGCTTTCAGAGGCCCTGCCTCGTTTGGAACTTCAAAATGAAAATATTGGGAAAATGGGGCAAAAACTTAAAAATCTGGAAAACCGCGTTGATTCTTTTTTTGCCTATCAAGCGGAATTTACTCAAGACATCATCGAGAATCAAAAAGCCCTAGCCGCAACTAAATTCCAAGCCCAAAAGACGGAGGAGATTCTTAAAAACACTCTTGAGCAATACGCACGGTTTGAAAGCTGGTTTCGCAATCGTCCTATAGTCGCCGCACAAGCGGATTCTCTTCATCAGACTCTCTCTCATTTTAAAAAAATCAATGAACAAACCGCTGCGGCTACAAAAGAAGAACTTGATAAAATCAGTTCCGCTCTTAGCCATTTGATCGATCAAGAGAAAATGTTTGAAAGCTGGCTGGACTCATCTCCTCTTCCCCAAAAATATTCAAATCCGGCTGTCTCCAACACTCCAGGGAAAAGCGAGGATATCGAAGAACTTGAGGAAGATTTCCAGAAAATATTATCCGTCCTTGACTCGGGATTAAACGTCCCGCCCAACAAGTAAAAAATGGGGCCTGTCCCCATTTCATTTGGAATTCGCTTTTCTTTCCTTATATAATAAGCAACATGGAACTAACATCAATTATCGGTCTCGGAGCAATTCTCATTTTAACCGCGATAGGCCTTGCAACCGGAGGGCTTCCCGCGGTCTTTATCAACTGGCATGGAATTGGGATTGTCATAGGGGGCACTTTCTGCGCCTTGATGATTAACACCCCGATGGATATTTTGCTTAGAACCGGAGCCTCCTTGACCGATTTATTTTCGGCCGATCCCTATATCGATCGCCTAGGAATTATGGACGCCGTCATGTCCTTGGCCCAAGATATTCAATCCCGCGGGATGAGCGCCTTTCAAAACGTCAACAAAGCGGTCGCTTCCGGTTATTTAGCCTACGCCGCTCAAATTGCCGTTGAATATAATAATCCGGAAATTCTAAGACAGGTTCTGGAAAATGAAATCATTCAGAACTCCGATTTGCAAAACGAGGCGGTCAACGTCTTTAGAACTGCCGGCATTTTAGCGCCCATGTTCGGCCTTTTGGGAACCTTGATTGGAATTGTCGAGGTCCTGCGCCAAATTGCCAACCCCGCTCAGGTGGGATCCGCCATGGCGGTAGCCATCACGACCGCTTTTTACGGTATCGCGATGGCCAACGTCTTTTGCGTTCCCATCGCCGGGAAACTGCGCATCAGGTATTGGAGGGAAACACAGGCCAAATCCATGATTCTCGAAGGAGTTTATGAAATTCTCCAGCGAACGCCCGCAGTCATTATTTCGCGAAAACTAAAATCCTATCTATAAAACATGAGACGCTCGCGCCACGAGGAACTGGAAAACCAGCTCTCAAAATCCGCCCAGTGGGCCATCACCTACGGCGATTTTATGAGCTATCTCATGATTTTCTTTTTGATCATGTTCTCTTTTACCCTATCTAAATCCGGGGGGAAAACGACCGAAAATATCAAATACCAACAATCCCTGATCAAAATTCAAAAAGTCTTCGGCGGCAAGGGCTCTTCTCTGGATTATGATCGGCTCATCAAAAGAGAAAAAGAAGAGTCCATGGTGACCCAGCTAGAT
>JAKAQV010000054.1 GCA_021819565.1 bacterium
TCTTGGGCGCCGCCGGAGAATTCGGAGAATTGAAAATGTCCTCTCAAACTCTCCTGGGCAAAATAAAAATTCTGCTATTAAAACTGCTTCGACCGTCTTTTATCGCGCTGACTCTCGAACAAGAAATGGAAGCAAAAAAATACCTGGGCGAAGTTTCCATTCAGAGAATTCCCAATGGGGTGGACCTACGAAAATTTCGCCCCTCATCTACGGCAAAAAAGGTTTTGCGCACGAAATGGAGATTGCCGCTTGAAGATATCGTTTTTCTCTACACCGGCAGATTCGCCCCGCAAAAGCATCTTCCTTTTTTTATCGACGCCTGGGCGGAAGCGATCAAGAAGGCTAAAATTCCAGCCTCTTTGGCTCTCTTTGGAGAAGGCTTTGAGGAAAAGGCCATCAGGAAAACCGCCGAGCAAGCCGGCATCTTAGATCGCGTTCATTTTTATCCCCCTCAAACTAATTTAGCCGCCGTTTATCCCGCCGCCGATGTTTTTGTTCTCCCCTCATTGGCGGAAGGCTTGTCTAATTCGCTTTTAGAAGCGATGGCCTGTGGCCTGGCGGCCTTAGCCAGCCGGGTGGGCGGAAACGCCGAAGCCGTCATCGACGGAACGACCGGTTTTTTGTTTCGCCCCGACAGCGAGGAAGAGATTCAAGCTCAAACATCGAAATTTCTGACCCATCCGCACTTAGCGGAAGAAATGGGAAGAGCTGCCCGTAAACGGGTTGAAGAATTTTATTCAATAGATAAAACCGCCGAACGTTATGAGACAATATATAGACTCTCTTTAACTCATTAATATGTGTGGAATCTGTGGAATAGCCTACCAAGACGGACGCATAGTCGACGCCGGCCGCCTTAAAGCCGCCAACGATTTAATCTCCCATCGCGGCCCCGACGACGAAGGCTTTCACCTGGAAAGCGGCTTGGGCCTGGCGATGCGGCGTTTGTCGGTCATCGATCTTAAAACCGGACATCAGCCTCTGTCTTACGACAATGAGTCTCTTTGGATTGTCTTTAACGGCGAGATTTATAATTTTCAGGAGCTCAAACAGGAGCTTGAGGCCGAGGGCTTTCAATTTAAGACCCACAGCGATACCGAAGTCATCTTGGCCCTCTATAAAAAAATGGGGGATGAGTGCCTCTCCCGCCTGAGAGGAATGTTCGCCTTCGCCCTTTGGGATAAACCCAAAAAACGCCTTCTTCTCGCGAGAGACCGAATCGGGAAAAAGCCCTTGGTCTACCACCAAAACAGCGGTTTTATCGCTTTTGCCTCCGAACTCCGCTGCCTGTTCGCTCTTGAGAATATCTCGAAAGAAATTAACCCCGGGGCCATTGATCTTTTTCTATCCCTGCAGTATATCCCCTCGCCCCAAACCATTTATGCGCGGGTAAAAAAACTGCCGCCCGGGCACAAACTCGTTTATCAAAATGGACAAACGAGCGTCGAACCGTATTGGGAACTGCCTCTTGGAAAACCGCCGCTTAAAATTGACTGGCAAGAGGCCCAAATTCAGATCCGAGAAAAACTCAAAGAATCGGTCCGCCTCCGGATGATTGCGGATGTCCCTCTTGGCGCGTTTTTATCCGGCGGGATTGATTCTTCAATTGTCGTCGCCCTGATGAGCGAATTGTCTTCCCGTCCGGTCAAGACATTTTCCATCGGCTTTGACGAAAAAGAATTTTCGGAACTGCCTTTCGCGCGCCAAATCGCCGAAAAATACGCCTGCGAACACGCCGAATTTATCGTCAAGCCCCAGATGGCAGAAATTCTGCCCAAACTCGCCTGGCATTACGGAGAGCCTTATGCCGATCCCTCCGCTCTTCCTTCTTATTACGTCTCCCAAGAAACCCGAAAACATGTCACCGTCGCCTTAAACGGAGACGGGGGAGACGAGAATTTCGCGGGTTACATCCGCTATTTCGCGATGAAACTGGGAAAAATTTTCGATCATCTGCCGCCTTCCGCCCTAAGCGCGCTTAAAGCCGCCGCCGAAAATCTTCCGGAATACGACGCGCCTTACGGTTTTTTCTGGAGGCTCAAGCGGTTTTTCCGCTCCGCCGTGTTTAGCGATATTTCCCACCGCCATCTTAAGATGATCGGATTTTTTTCCGAGGAAGACAAAACCGGCCTTTATCAGCCGGAGTTTCTAAAGCGCCTTGGGACCCAAGATCAAGCCGCGCGCTATTTCGCCGATTATTTTGAACGCTCAAAGAAAGAAGATTTCGTCAATCAGATGCTCTACGTTGATTTTAAGACCTACCTTCCGGAGTGTCTGATGACCAAGGTTGACATCGCTTCTATGGCTAATTCTCTCGAGGCGCGCTCGCCCTTTCTGGATCATGAGTTCGTGGAGCTCGTCTTTGGCCTGCCCGGAAACTGGAAACTCAAGGGACTGCGCGGCCATAAATGGATTTTAAAAGAAGCCTTTAAAGACAAGCTTCCCCCTTCCATCTTGAACCGAAAAAAAATGGGCTTTGGGATTCCGCTGGGAACATGGTTTAGGGGACCGCTCAAAAATTTCTGGGAAGCCCATGTTCTTAGTCCGCAAGCTCTTGCGCGCGGATATTTCGCGGAAAAAGCCCTCCTCAAGCTGTGGGAAGAGCATCAGAGCGCAAGGCGCGATCATGGATATCGCCTGTGGGCTCTTTTAATGCTCGAACTCTGGCATGAAAAATGCCTGTAGCGTGATCCTGGCCGCGGCCTAGCAGTTAGCGCTTAGAGGCGCGTATTTCGACTATATATGAATAAATCACCATATATGCATTGATTCTAAAAACAATTAATGTTAAAATAAAAATTGTCACCCTGCGATGAAAAAAGGTCTTGGAAAAGTCAGCCCTAAAGCCGATCAATTTTTGGTCTCCTGGTTTTACACCCGCTTCCAACGCTGAAGCCCGATGGATTTAAGTTTGGGAGAAGCCGCGAAAATTCTCGATATTCCCGAATCGGAAATTTCGCGTTTTATCAAAGACCGTCGCCTGCCGGCGATCATGATCAACGGCCGATACCGAATTAATCGGGTGGATTTGTTGGAGTGGGCCAATCATCACAACATTCCGGCGAAGACTCTTTACTCAATTCCGGGGGAAGAGACCTTCGCTGGCTCGTTAGATTCCCTTTTAGAGGGAAATATCCATTACGACATCGCGGGCGAGGACTCAAAGGCGGTCTTGACCCATATTTGCGAGCTTCTGCCCTTGTCCAATTCCCAAGACCGGGCCCTGGCGCTTAAGGTTCTCCTGGAACAAAACAAGCAGATGACCGTCCTCAATGGAATCGCTCTCCCGCACGCGCGCAGCCCGCTTATTTTTGGAATCGAAAAACCCGTTTTAACTCTCTGTTTTTTAAAAGAGATGATTCCGTTTAAAAAGAGCCCCGGCGGCGAATTGATTCTATCTAAAGTCGTTTTTGTCTTGCTCAGCCCGACTATCCGCGCTCATCTCTTGATTCTTTCTCAAATCGCGCAGGCCCTTCATCGTCCTGATTTTCTCAAGAGGCTTGACCGACGCTCAAGCGCCGAGGAAATTCTTCTGATCCTAAGGAGTTTTAACCCGCGCCCATGATTTATCCTTGGTCTCTTCCCGGCGCCGTGTTTCATCTCGGAATCGACTCTCTGTCGGCGGCGTTTCTCTTTTTGGTCTTAGTCGTCGGTTTTTGCGCCGGAATCTATGGAGAAGGATATCTTTCCGCGTCCTCTAATCACATCGCGAAAGCCCCCGCGAGATTTTTTTTCGCGGCTCTCATTGTCTCGATGGCTTTTCTAGTTTGCGCCCGAAACGCGGTTCTTTTTCTAGTCTGTTGGGAAATCATGGCTTTATCCGCCTTTGGATTAGTCTCCTTAGAACATCAAAAAGAGGATGTCCGCAAGGCCGGAAAATTATATTTATTGTGCACGCACACGGGTTCTCTCTGCCTCTTAACGGGCTTCGCTTTTTTATGGAAAAACGCCGGTTCATTTGAGTTTGGCGCGCTTTTGGCGGCAAAACCGCTTTCCATGTTCGAGCGGGTGTCGGTCTTCTGGCTGTTTCTAATCGGCTTTGGGATGAAGGCGGGATTTTGGCCGCTCCATATTTGGCTTCAAGAAGCTCACCCGGCCGCTCCCAGCCACGCCTCCGCCGCAATGTCCGGCATCATGATTGAAATGGGTCTCTACGGCCTGTTGAGATTTTTTTCGATTTTAGGCCCCGTTTCCATTTCGACCTCGGTTTTTTTGATGGTCCTGGGGCTTTTCACGGCGCTTTTTGGAATCGCCTTCGCGGCCATGCAGAGAGATTTTAAAAGGCTGTTGGCCTACAGCAGCATTGAAAATATCGGAATTATCCTCGCGGCCGCGGGGCTCGGCTGTTACGGGCTTGCCCGCGGCGATTTCTCTTTGTCTCTCCTCGGCTTTTCCGCCGCGATTCTCCACACTTTAAACCACGGTTTTTTTAAATCGCTGATGTTTTTGTCGGCGGGAGCCGTCTACCTGGCCACTGGAACAAGAGATATCGAATCCTGCGGCGGACTCCAAAAAATAATGCCCCGCGTCGCCGCTTTGACGGCCGTTGGAAGCCTGGCTATTTGCGGCCTTCCCCCCTTAAACGGGTTTACCGGAGAGTGGCTTCTCTATTGCGGTTTTCTTCAGATGGATTATCGGCGCGAAATCATTTTTTTCTCTTTAGCCGCCGCGATGTTATCTCTGATTGGGGGATTTGCAGTAATAACATTTACAAAATTTTACGGCCTGATTTTCCTGGGAAAACCGCACTCAAAATCCGCCCAAAAAGCGAAAGAGCCCTCCTCTCTCATGCTGATCCCCATGGGAATTTTGGCGGCTCTTTGCTTATTGATCGGGCTATTCCCGGGTTGGGCGCTCAAAGCGGCTTTTTTCGCGGCCTCCAACATTTCTCATCCAACGCCCTTACTCTTTTCCGCCGATCTTCAAAAATGGTCGGCCTTGTTGGACTTAGTCGGGCTTATGGGCGCGCTGCTGTGGATTCTAATCGCCATTTTCTGGGCCATCAAGAAAACCTCCCTCAAAAAACGCCCGACCGAAGCCGGAGCGACCTGGGCCTGCGGTTTTACCTCTCCAACTCCGCGCATGCAATATACGGGTTCCTCTTATTCCATGCCGGCGACAAGAACCTTTGACGGTTTTCTGATACAAAAAGAATCGCGCGCGCCCAATGGCTATTGGCCGAAATCGTCTTCTTTCCACTCCAGAGTTCCCGATCCCGCTCTTGAGACCTGGCTTCCCAAGCTGTTAAGTCCGTTTGAGGGTCTGATCGCCTGGCCCAAGAAAATTCAACGCGGAAAACTTCAGTTTTATCTCCTTTACGCCGCGGCCTTTCTCATCGCAATTTTAATATGGAAACTTTAATTTTCGCGCCTAAAATTTTGTTTTTGATTCTGTTCATGCCGCCTATGATGTTGGGGCTCATCGCCAAGACCAAGGCCTTTGTTGCTGGGCGGCGCGGAGCTCCGGTTTTTCAACCGCTCCATGACACGATCAAACTTCTCGGGAAAGGAGTCGTTTATAGCGAGACCAGCGGCTGGGTGTTCCGCCTGGGGCCGGTCCTCTCTCTTTCCGCGGTGTTAATGGCGGCCTCTCTTGTCCCTTTATTTGGCGCGCCGCTCATCTCCTTTAACGGAGACGCGATTTTATTCATCTACTTATTCGCGCTCGCACGCTTTGTCACAATTCTCGCGGCCTTAGATACCGGATCGAGCTTTGAGGGCATGGGGGCCAGCCGCGAAGCGGCTTTTTCCAGCTACGCCGAACCGGCGCTCATCCTGATTTTCGCGAGCCTCGCCGTTCATTGCGGAAACCTGTCGCTTAAGCAAATGTTCTCACCCGGCCAAAGATCTTTCCCCGCGCCGAGCGTTCTTTTGGCCGGAAGCGGGCTTTTGATCGTTCTCTTGGCGGAAAATTCTCGAATTCCGGTGGACGACCCCAACACCCACCTTGAATTGACGATGATCCATGAGGTGATGGTTCTAGATCACTCCGGCCCCGATCTCGCCTTTATTTTATATGGAGCCCAGCTCAAACTCATGTTGATGGGCGTTTTATGGATTCGACTCCTGTCGCCGCGCCTCGCCTCAAACGCATTTTTCTTGACTCTCAGCTTGTGCGGCTTGGCTATTTTTATCGGAGTCATCGAATCGAGCATGGCCCGCTTGCGCCTCATTCGCGTGCCGCAGCTTCTGATTGCCGCCGTTTGTCTTGCGGCCTTTGGGCTTATTTTGGCGGCGAGATAATATGCAAGCGTTCTCTCAAATCCTCCTGGTTTTGATCGCTCTTTTTAGTTTTTACGCTCTGGGAAATTCTTCGCTGATCGGCTGCATCAGAATCATCGCGCTTCAGGGAATGTGTCTGGGGATTTTGCCCTTGCTCATCGACAGGCAAGGCTTTGGAATACAGATTCTTTTGATCGCCTCCGGCATGTTTATCCTCAAGGGCTTCTTGATTCCGCGCGTTTTATCCTACGCCATTCGCGAGGTCAAAATCCGCAGGGAAATGGAGCCGTTGATTGGGTATAACTCTTCTCTTCTTATCGGCGCTTTTCTGATTGGCATTTCTTTTCTTCTCGCCGCTCGCCTGCCGCTTCCGGACAATATCAGGACCAGCCTTTTGGTTCCGGTTTCCTTGTCGGTCTTGATGATGGGAATGCTGATGATGATCGTCCGCGTCAAGGCGGTGACCCAGGTCATTGGATACTTGATGTTTGAAAACGGAATCTACCTTTTCGGCCTGGCTATTTCTTATCAAGCGCCCTGGCTCATCGAGATGGGGGTCCTTTTAGACGTTTTTGTCGCCGTCTTTGTCATGGGGATTGTCATCAACCATATCGCCCGCGCCTTTGATTCGATTAACACGGAAAATTTGACGAATTTGGGAGATTAAGAAACTCGAAAATATCATGATTTATCTTTGCTTAGTGGGAATCCCCGCCTTGATGGGTCTTTCGTCTCTTCTCGTCAAAAACGACGATTGGCGCCCTTGGATTTTGCCGTTGGGATTTTCAATTCACCTGTCCTTGGTCATCGCCTGCTGGAAGACGATTCCAACGCCTTCCCCCTTGGGCTGGTTTGGCTTGGATGAAGCGGGGCTCATCGTTTTGAGTTTGTCCAGCGCGATGCTTTTGGTTTTTTCGATTTACTGCCTTGAGTATCTGCGCTTAAGAAAAGAGCGCCCCAATCGCCTTTTTACGGCTTCTCTCGCTTTTATTTTATCCGCCGCAAGCCTTGTCTGCGTCAGTCGGCAGATGGGGCTTTTGTGGGTCGGAATGGAAGCGCTGACACTGGCCTCGGCTCCCCTGATTTACTTTAACCATAATCAGAGATCTTTAGAGGCTACGTGGAAATATTTGATGATGGGTTCTCTCGGCATCGGGCTTGCGCTACTGGGAACTTTTTTTCTGGCTTTAGCCACGCCCGCTAACGCCGTTAAATCTGATCCTCTCGTCATTGATTCTTTGATTCTCCACGCGCGCATCTTGTCTCTTCCCTGGCTTAAGGGCGCGTTTATCTTTCTACTAGTCGGCTACGGAACCAAAATGGGGCTTTCCCCGCTTCACTCCTGGAAGCCCGACGCTTACGGCGAGGCACCGGGAGTCGCCGGAGGAGTTTTGGCGGGAGTCATGACCAGTTGCCCCTTTTTAGGAATCCTTCGGATATTTCAAATCTGCTCGTCCGCCGGACTTCTGGAATTTGCCCAGGGACTTTTAATCCTAATCGGCCTTTTGTCCATGGCGACGGCCGCCGTATTCGTGATCGGGCAACGCGACTTTAAAAGGATGCTCGCCTATTCGAGCGTCGAGAATATGGGAATTCTCGTCTTGGGCGTGGGGCTGGGCCCCATGGGAACTTTTTTCGCGCTGTTGCATCTTATCAACAACGGACTGACCAAGGGAGCCCTCTTTCTATCGGCGGGAAATATCCACCGCGCCTTTGGCGGAAAAACCATGGATCACGCCCGCGGGGCCTTAGGCCGCGTGCCCATCTCGGCGGCTCTTTTCTTGTTGGGATTTATCGCGATTACGGGTTCCCCGCCCTTCGCCTCTTTTGTCAGCGAATTTGGAATTTTGCGCTCCGCGCTGGATAGCGGGCATTTTGGGGCGGCTTTTGGCTTTGTCATTTTTCTGGCCGCGGTTTTTATCGGCATGGCGACGACGGTTTTATCGGTCGTTTATGGAACGCCTCAAGAAAAATCGGACAAGGCCGCCCAAGGAGACTCCCCCTTCATGGTTTTGCCGCCCATCATTTTAATGTCGGCGGTTCTTTTTCTGGGTTTATGGCTGCCGCATTGGCTGACTCACGCGTTAAAGCGATCGGCCAACGCGCTCAACGGAGTTTTATGAGCTCTCTTTCTCGTTTCGCCTTAATTCGCAACGGAGAATCTCTCAAAGTTTCCCAGATTCCCGAAGTCCCTATTTCGGATTTCAGATCCGATATTCTCAAAATGGCTTCATCCGGAAAAAGGCTTTGCGCGCTGATTTTAAATGGAAACGGAAAAAAGCCCGCCGGACTTTTGAGCGTCTTGGCCGACGACGCGGCGGGAAAATTATACCTAAACTCTTCAGAGCCGGTTTCATCTTATCAGGCTCTGACTCTTGATCTGCCCCAAGCCCATCTCTTTGAGCGCGAGATCTATGAAAATTCGGGGATCACTCCCGAGGAACATCCCTGGCTAAAGCCCGTGCGCCAAAAACCCGCCGATGAAACCGTTTTCTTTAAAGAGGAAGGCGAAGAAATCCATGAAGTCGCCGTCGGCCCCATTCACGCTGGCATCATCGAACCCGGCCATTTCCGGTTTCAGTGCCACGGAGAAACGATTCACCATCTGGAAATACAACTGGGATACCAATATCGCGGGGCGGAGAAACTTTTGCGCGACTCCACTCGCTTTTCCTTGTCAATCGCGGAATCTATTTGCGGAGATTCTGCCATCGCCCACGGCTGGGCGCATTGCCGAGCCTTGGAAGCCCTTCAAAGAATGAACCCCTCCTTAAAAGCGGAGGCCTTAAGGGCGATTCTTCTTGAAACCGAGAGATTGGCCAATCATATCGGAGACCTTGGCGCCATCAGCAATGACATCGGATATTTGCCCGCCTCCGCCTATTTCGGGCGTCTTCGCGGAGACTTTCTCAATATCTTGATGCTGATTTCCGGAAATCGCTACGGCAAGGGATTTCTCAAATTGGGCGGAGCGGCTTTTGACATCCCGCCCCAAATGCGCTCTCAAACGCTTGAAACCCTTGGGCGCGCCAAGCGGCATCTTAAGGAAATTGGAGAGATGTTTTTTGGCGAGCCCTCGGTCATTTCGCGCCTGGAAGAAACGGGAGTTATCTCGCAAAAAGTTTGCGCCGATCTGGGCTTGGTCGGACTCGCGGCCCGGGCCAGCGGAAAAGACATCGATGTTCGGCAAGATCACCCACACGGGCTTTTTCGCTTTCGCTACATTCCGACCGTTAAATTGACAACAGGAGACGTCTTTGCGCGGGCGATGATTCGATTTTTAGAATCCCAAAGGTCTCTTGATTTTCTAAGCGCGGTTTTAGATTCCTTGCCGGAGGGAGATTTGGCGGTTCCCGGCGGAAAATTTTTGGAAGAGCGTTTGTCTGTCTCGCTGATCGAAGGCTGGAGAGGAGAAGTGTGCCATATCGCGATCAGCGACTCAGAGGGAAAACTAAGCGGGTATAAGATCATCGATCCTTCTTTTCATAATTGGATGGCGGTGGCGCTCTCGGTCAGACAAGGAGAAATCTCCGATTTTCCCCTGTGCAATAAGAGTTTTAATCTCTCCTATGCCGGACATGATTTATGAGACCGCTATGATTGAAATCATCAAAAACCGCTTCAAACAGGGATACCGAACCTCGAATTTTCCAAAGGAAAACCCGGAGTTTCCGGAACGTTTTCGCGGACGCCCCGAAGTCAACCAAGATTTATGCGCCTCGGGCTGCGCCGATTGTTTGAGCGTATGCCCGACCCAGGCCCTTCAAGAAGGACATAACCCCGAGAAAAAAACCCTGTCCTTGGATATGGGCCGCTGCCTTTTTTGCGGGGAGTGCGCGAAAAGTTGCCCGGAGGGCGCGATCGTCTTTACCTGCAATCACCGCTTGGCCGCCAATCAAAGGGAAGATCTACTCATCCAGTCTCAAGAGGCGAAATTAGCCACGTCATTAAAAGAAGAAATGCGCCGCCTTTTTGGGCGTTCCCTTAAACTAAGGCAGGTCAGCGCCGGGGGCTGCAGCGCCTGCGAGGCGGAATTAACGGCCTTAAACAATGTCGTCTTTGATTTGGGCCGCTTTGGCATTCAATTTGTCGCTTCTCCCCGGCACGCCGACGGCCTTATCATCACGGGGCCCGTCACCAATCATATGAAAGAGGCCCTTCAATTGGCCTATCAAGCGGTTCCGGCGCCCAAAATCGTCATCGCCATCGGCGCCTGCGCGATCAGCGGCGGGCCGTTTATGGATTCTAAAGAGCATCTGGGAGGAGCGGCCGCGCTTGTTCCAGTGGATCTCTTCATTCCGGGATGCCCGCCCCACCCCCTCACAATCCTGGACGGGCTTTTAAGGCTTCTCGGGCGACTGGAAGAAAAAATAGAAACCATTATTTCTCCCTCTCCCCTTGCGGGAGGCCGGAGCATAACGTCTTTCCCAAAGATGCTCCGGCACGCTCTCGCTTCGCGAGTGAAGGCAGAGGGCAAGGGTGAGGGGTCAATTAACTCATGACTCTCTTTAAGGTTAAAGTCCGCGCCGAAGCCCGCCGCAATTTCATAATTTCAACGGCCCCGCATTCTTTCGCCATCGATGTGAAGGCTAAACCTGAAAACGGCCGCGCCAACGCCGCGGTTCTCTCCCTTCTCGCCCAGCATCTCGGCGTTAAAGCCAAGCGCCTTAAAATCGTCCGCGGCGCGAGTTCCCCCAGCAAGCTCGTCGCCCTGCTTGGGTAATTTTTCCTAACAAAGCCGCGAAACCTAAACGTTCGGGGAACAAATATGCCCCCTAACCCGTAATAAGGATGAGGAAGGAGGCGGGTAAATGAAAAAACTGAGAAAAATCAATGCGATGGAATTGGAAAGCGTGTTGATGTCCGCTCTGGCAAAACTGGATGAACGCGGCACGGACGAATCCGTTTCAAGAGCGATGAGCATCGTCTCTACTACGATCGCGATTCTGTCGAAAGGAAAGCGTTTAACGGCAGACAAAGCGTACAGGATGGGCATCAAATACGCGAATTGCGAGCGACTTTGAAATCTAGCGCCACTCCAGTTGACTGAATCGCGCAAAAGGCATCAGGAAGCGCGAACGCGCGGCAGACTTGATATAATTGGGAAGGTTAAGATGAAGAATCATCACTGGAACTCAAGAGAGAATCAGTAGATC
>JAKAQV010000055.1 GCA_021819565.1 bacterium
TCCTATTTCTAAGAAAGAAGCCGACCTTCAAAAACAGATCTCCGATCTTAATTCAAAAATTACGACCGCAACGCGGCAATCCATGATGATGCCTCATCTAAAAGTCCAGCTTAATGAGCTCAACAAACAAACAAACGAAGTCTCTAAACAAATACCCAATTCGAAAAGCGTGGGCGACACTCTTGTGACTCTCAGCGGGCTAGCCCAGCAATATAATATTTCAGTCGTTAGTTTTTCTCCCGGCAAACAAATCTCTAAACCTTATTTTTTCGAACTTCAATACCCGATTACAATCGAAGGGCAATTTCATGATATCGGCAAATTCTTCGCGGCGCTGGCGCTCAAAAAGAGAATTTTCAATATTCAAGACGTCTCTTTTGGCCCCGCGAACGCGGAAACCGGCCTTATGCATGTCAATTTTATTTTACTAGCTTATCAATACAAGACATGAAAAATTTTATCGCCCTCGCCTTATCCTTAATTTTTATCGGAAATGCGAAAGGCTCAGCTATTCCAATTCCGGCTCAAAATAAGCAATCTTCCCAGGCTCAATCCGCCACTGCGGGAAAACTTCCACCGCCCGCCCCGAAAACCCAGGTTGCCGCAAAACCAACGCTGACGCCGTCAATGATTTATACCGCTTCCAGTCTCCGAGATCCGTTTAGAAAGGCCTCTTCCGGAAGCTCTTCTTCTCCACAAAGGCCCTTTAAACTGGCGGACTTTAATATTCATAATCTCATCCTCCAAGGGCTCATGGTCGGCAAAAAAACCGGTTTTGCCCTTCTCATCGACGCCAATTACGGCGCCGGGTTTATTTTAAAAGGAAACAAAATTTATAATTCCAAGGGAAAAGCGATTCCGGGGGTCACCGGGCATATTGACCCGCGGCGAAAAACTGTTTATTTAAAAGCTCGAGACGGAGACGTGCAAGTCCTTCGCATGAAGGGAGAAAAACGCTAAAATGAATGGAGAAAAAATTATGGCCCTTCCTCGGACTGTCGATATTAAGCGCGTTTTAATGATCACGCTGCTCATTTTTCAAGTTGTTTCTCCTACGATCATCATGGCGGCGGAAATCGCGACGATTCAATCGGTTCGACTCTCTCCCGATGAAGTTAAAATCAAGCTCAATCATCAGGAAACTTATGACAGCTTTCTCCTCAAAAGCCCCCCGAGACTCGTTGTCGAAATACAAAATTCGCGCTATCCGGCTCCTAAAAAAAGGCTCAAAGGCAAAGGCCGCTATCTCAAAAGCGTGCGCATCGCCCAATTTAAAGATCACCCGATGCCTGTCGCCAGGGTGGTTTTTGATCTCAAAGATTTAGAGCCCTACCGCGTTACCAATCACGGTTCAGAACTCGTGGTTTTAATTGGAGAAGACAAGGCGCAGATAGACAGCGTCAGCCTATCTTTAGCCACCGAACCCGTGGCCGGAACGCCCGCTACTTTACCCTTAGATCCCGCGGCCTCTTCTCTTCCCAAGCTCGCGGTTCCAGAAGCAGTTGGAAGCGCCTTAAAGAAAAAACATATCCATCACGGTTCGGACGTGGGAATCGATATTCTCAGCCATCTGCCACGGGAACCCATCTCTCTTGATTTCGACAACACCGATATCCGAGATGTATTGCGGCTGTTAGCTGCGAAATCTAAAATTAATATCGTCTACGGCCCGGATGTCAGCGGCAACCTCACTCTTCACCTCTCTCATGTTCCGTTTAACGAAGCCTTTCGAACCGTGCTGGCTATGATGAATTTATCCACGATGCAGGTTGGAAACGATATTCTGCGGATTCTCACTCCCTCGGCTTTGACAAAATCCCAGGCGACCGCCGCGACGGTCACCAAGGTTTTGACGCTCAACTATACAAAGGCTTCTGATATTCTTCCGGAAATTAATGCGGTCAACAAGGCTCAAGGAGTTAAAGGCACGACGTTAGCCGACGCTAAAACTAATTCCCTCATCGTCACCGCTCCTCTTGAGGCCGTCGCCTCGACTGAAAGGCTTGTTAAAGAATTAGACGTCCGTCCCAAACAAGTCCTCATTGAAACTAAACTCGTCGAAGTGAGTCTCAACAACAATTTAAACCTCGGCGTCCAATGGGATTATCAGGGCGTCAATAACAGCAATATTGGAGGCACAAACGGACAGAATTTAATTGGAACGATTACCCCGCCCAATTCTTTAAACTCAACCACCCAAACTCCTTTTCTCACCAACCCCAATCTCACCAACGGCGCGGGCGCGACCGGAGTGATGCCCATGCCGACTTCCGGAGCGATGACCACTGTCACCAACGCCATCGCCAGAGGAACAGGAGTCAATCTTCCCGCCTCGACTATTTTTGGGGAATTGACCTTGGGCCGCATTACCAACAGCATGTTTTTAAGCGCCACACTCTCTGCCGCCGCCGCAGAAGGAAAACTTAAAGTGTTATCCGATCCTAAAATCGCGACTTTAAACAATCAAGCCGCCAACATCAATGTCACAACCCAAATCCCTTACGTGACAGCTAACGTGATCGCCGGAGGTCTTGGCACCCAAACCCAAACCGTGACATATGTCACGACCGGAATTCAGCTCTCGGTCACTCCAACCATCAACGCGGACGGAAGAATCACCTTGATTATCAACCCCAATGTCAGCCAACCCTCCGTCACCGTCGCTGGAAACGCCGCGACCGGAGCCCCGGCCATTGACTCTCGCATCGCCCAAACAACCGTTCTCGTGCGCGACGGAGAGACCATCGTCATCGGCGGACTTATTCACGATTCCGTCACCAATCAAATCGCCAAGGTTCCGATCTTGGGAGATATTCCGATACTCGGATGGCTCTTTAAGAGCAAAAACGTCGTCCGCACTCGCGATGAGCTCTTAATTTTTGTCACGCCTAAAATTCTGGCTGATTAATCGGTGCTTGTTCTTTGGCTAGCGGGTTTACTTTCTCTTAGCCCTATTCTCGGCGGTCTGATCACGCAACAAGAAGCGTCTCTTGTTTTTTTCTTGGCTGTTCTAATCCTGGGAATTGAAATTTCAAGGCGCGTCTGGAATGATGCTGCTCAAATGCCCCCAATTCCATTATTGCTATGGGCGATATTTCTAAGCCTAATCTCTTTTGTTTCAGCTTTCCTTTCCCCAATTCCGGTGCAAGCTTTAATCGCGTGGAGATCTCTTGTTTTGGGGCTATGGATTATTCCCCTTTTGTCGCCGCTTTCCCCAAGTGCACGCGCTAAAATTGACCAAGCGATTTTTTTTAGCGTCTACATTCTCTGCGCCTACGCCGCCGTTCAAATTTTCATTTTTAGGCATTTAGAAGTCGCCTCTTTTTTTCCAAACGCCAATATCTTTGCTTCCTTTATCGTTCTTTTGCTGCCTTTGGCTTGGGAACAAAAGCGCGTATTTTTAGCCGCGTGTTTAACTCTGATGCTGCTGGCGACCAAAAGCGTCGGGGCATGGTTTAGCCTCGCCACCGCCGCGCTCATTTTTCAAAAGCAAATGCCCCGGAAGATAAAATTGCTCGCTTTTTTTATCTTCACTCTCTGTCTCGTGTTAATCGCAAAAAAACCCGCTTTTGATTTTCAAAATCGCTGGATGTGGTGGCAGGCGGCCTTGCGCGCTATCGCCCAAAGGCCTTGGCTCGGAGTCGGCCCCGGGGTTTTAACCTATATAATTCCCGTTGAACTCTCAGGGCATTTACTGCGCTCAATCTACGCCCATCAGTTTTATCTCCAAACGGCGGCGGAATGCGGAATGCCCTATCTGATTGTTTTTCTGGCAGGAATTTTTCTCATCCTCCCTAAGGCCCCCATGAAGCGCCTGGCTATTGTTGCCGCTTTGATCCTTGGATTTTGGGACTATTCTCTTTCTGTTCCCGCTATCTTTTTTATTTTCTGCTATTTGGCCGCTTCCGAAGTTTCTCAACCTCCAGAATTAAATCCGCTCGGCAATTTTAGATTTCCTCTGGCAATATTTATCTTAATCCTAACCGCAATTTTGGTTAAGCCGGCCTGGGCACGCTGGAATGAAGAAAGACTTAAGGTGGAAGGAATCTCCCTTTTCAACCGTCATGCGCCAATAGCGGAGGTCCGCCAAGAATTTCTAAAATCTCTTCTTTGGGCTCCGGATGCCGACGTTGAAAGACTGGTCGCCGAAATTGATTTTCGCTCCTCCCAAGAGAAATCCCCGCATTCTCAACTGGAACTCTTAAGCGCCATTCGCCATTGGAAAAAAGCCGCCCAAGAAAATCCCTGCCGCGCCTCCAATTGGAAGGCACTCTCTAGCCTTGAGCAGATTAGCGGCAACCCCACAGAAGCCCAAAGCGACTCTCTTAAAGCCCTTCATCTTCCCTGCCCATGAATCGAAACAACTCTTACGCGCGGGCCGCGATTTTTTTTGCCTTTATATGTTTGCCCCCATTCTTGTTTCCCTTTATAAGGGGACTATCCCCTTTTTGGGGAGATTTGACCTATCTTCAGCATCCGTGGAGAATCTTTGACAGTCAAGAATTAATGACTGGGCGCTTGCCTCTTTGGAATCCCTATCTTTATTTCGGGATGCCGCAAGCCGCCGCCATGCAGGACGGTCTCTACTATCCCGCCTCCATTATTTTTGATTTCTTTAAATTTCCGGCGGCTCTTTTTCTGTTTCATATCCTGCATTACTGGCTCGCCTGTTTTTTATGTTACTTATGGATTCGCTCGCTGGGTTTTTCCCATCCCGCAAGCCTCTGCGCCGGACTCATTTGGGGATTCAGCGGAATCGCCATCAGCCGCGAACCCTTTCTCAATCACCTTTCTTCTTTTTCATTGTTTCCAGGCTTATTTTTATTTTTGGATATTCCAATTTTTTTCGCTTTGACTCTTAGCGCCGTTTTTTTCGCGGGCTATCCTCCTTTTTTGGCCGGAGCTGTTTTTTCAAGCATTTTGCTTGTCTTAACGACACGACGAAAATTCTTGGAGACCTCGCTGCGGCTTTTAGCGGGCTGCGTTTTCTCCCTTGGCTTTTCCGCCGCGCTTCTTGTGCCCGCGAGCGAACTCTTTCAAAATTCCGTTAGAGCTTTGGGGATCACTCAAGCGGAAGCCTTTCAATTTCATTTGCGAGCGCTTGATCTTCTTCAGTGGATTAGTCCGGCTTTAAGCGGGCTCAGCCGTTTTAATCCCGCCGTCAATTGGTGGACATGCCTTTACGCCGGCTTCAGCGGATTTTTTTTAGTCCTGCTGGGTTTGAGCCAAATGCCTTTAAAAAAGAAAATCTTTTGGCTTTTATGGATATCCTTGATTCTCATTCTTAGCCTGGCTGGCGCCAACGCTTTTTCTTCTTATCTTTGGATTCATATCCCTTTTCTAAGATTCATTCGTTATCCCGGAAACATTTCTTATCTCATCTTGGTTCCGGCCGCTCTCGCCGCCGCTCTGGGCGCCCAGCGAATCATTGATATCCCTAAGGTTTCTCCTTGCCTTCCGGCTGTGTTGCTGGCCGCGGAACTTTCCTTCTACGCTTTTAAGGCCTTCCCGCTTGAGCCTTTCTCATTTTTTCCCTACAAAGGTCCTCTGGTGGAATTTCTGCAAAATAATTTAGGTTCAAACCGCTACCTTCTCTCTCCGCTCGCTCTTGAAAAAACATCGGGACAAGGAATCTACGATTGGAAAAGCCGCCTCTACGGGCTGACCAATTCCCCCTTTGAGTTATCCGCGGCGGGAAATTTCGGTCAACCGCTCGTTCCGGCGGACAACTACGCCCTGATGGATTTTCTCTACGGCTCAAACGGCCTTCATCACGCCCAAAAAATCATGCCCTGGGCCGATATCCGATATCTGCTGAGCCCGTCAAAAATTCCCCAAACCCGAAGCCTCCAATATCAAGGTCTCTTGGTCTGGCAAAGGTATGAAATTGTCTCATCAAAAAATTTAAGCCGCGCCTATTTTCTTTCCCCTCAAGCCGGGAACTTTTTTCCCGCGGGACTGGCCATTCCAAAGCCTGATATCGCGCTTGAGCCTCTCAAGGTCGAGAATTTAAAAAACGCAAATGGGTATCAAATATCGGGCAACGGTCGCCCGGGCTGGGTATTTCTCTCCGAAGCCCGCTATCCAGGATGGAAGGGATATTTAAAAGCTTCTGGGGCGACCAGGCCCATTGCCAGCCAGCCGGCCTTAAAGGCGTTTCAAAAAATAGAAGTTCCCCAAGGCTGGTCCGCTCTGTTTCTGGTTTATGATTCCGACGCCGTTTGGCGGGGAATTCTCATTACCGTTTTTTCGTTCATCTTTTTATTTTTCTACGCCGCCAGCAAAATGAGAGAATTAAGGCATTGAGAAGAAAAAAACAAATCACGATTTTGATCGTTAAAACCGGAGCCTTGGGCGACGTATTGCGGACAACGGCTCTACTTCGGCCCTTGTCTTGCGCTTATCGCGCGAGAATTTTCTGGTTGACTTCAAAAGAAGCAAAGTTCCTTCTCGCGCAAAACCCCTTGATTGAAAAGATTTTCACCGCTCCAAGACAGATCGCGCAAAAATTTGACTGGACGCTCAGCCTTGAAGAAGACAAAGCCCTCGCCCAAACCGCCCAAGAATCCTTTTCCCCAAAAATCACCGGGGTAATCGTTAAAGATGGAAAATTATCCTATACCGATGACAGCGCCCCCTATTATCAAATGAGCCTTTTAAACCCCGACAAAAAGAAAGCCGATAATCTTAAACGGCTCAACCGGAAAACCTTTTTCGATCTGTGGCTCTCCATTTTAGGCCTGTCGCGGTTTAAAAAAAGCGAAATCGCTCGCCCGCAAATTTTTCTAACGGAATCCGAGCGAAAAACCGCCTTCAATTTCGCGAGGAAACATTCTCTTAGCGGCGGCGCCATCGGGTTTAACCCCGGAGCAGGAAGCCGATGGCCTTCCAAAGAATTGTCTGTGGCAAAATCGCGGGAGATTTTAAAAAAATTATCCGCGCTTAAAAAACCAATTCTTCTCTTGGGAGGCCGGGAAGAAAAGAAACGGAATAAGACGATCTCAAAAGGCTTGAGTGGCGTCATAGTGCCGCCCCCCATGCCCATTAAAGCCTTTGCCGCCTTGATCGACTTTTGCGAAATCCTGATTACCACCGACAGTCTCGCCTTTCATATAGCGACGGCTCTTAAAAAAAAGGTCCTGGTTCTCATTGGGCCGACCTCTTCATCCGAACTCGATGTCTTCGGCCAAGGAGAAAAAATAGTCGCCCAGCCCTGCGATTGCTTTTACCGCCCTCACTGCTCAAGAGAGAACAGCTGCCTCAACACGATTTCAGAGTCCCGGGTATTCTCTGCTGTCAAGCGTCTCATATGAATTCCCGGGTTCTCGTTTGCATTCCCACTTATTGCGAATCGGAAAATATCGCGCATTTAATAGAAGAAATTTTTTCTCTCCAAATTCCCGGACTTGAAATATTGATTGCCGACGACGCAAGCCCGGACAATACCGCCAAAATCGCCGAAAATCTCCGAAATCGCTATCCTTTAATTTCGATATTAAAGCGAAAGCCGCCCTATGGTCGCGGAGCCGCGGGACGGGATCTTTTTCTCTACGCGCTAGAAAAAAATTTTGACGCCGCCATCGAAATGGACGCGGATTTTTCCCACGATCCCAAGTCCATCCCGCAAATGCTCAAGGCCCTTGAAAATTCAGAACTGGTCATCGGTTCTCGTTTTATTCAAGGCGGCTCCGACACTGAACGCCCTAAGGGGCGGCAGATTTTAACCCGTTGGGCTAATTTCTATGCCCGCTCTCTTCTTAGAATTAACGTTAAAGACGCCAATTCCGGATACCGTGCCTGGAGCCGAAAGGCCCTTCAAGCGATAGAGCCTCAAAGCCTGCGCGCCCGCGGCCCTGCCATCGTCCACGAAGCTCTCTTTAGAGCCGCGCGCAAAAAAATCAAGATACAAGAGATACCGATTCGCTTTGTCGATCGAAAGATGGGATTTTCAAAACTTAATCTGGGGAAATTGGCCTATGGGTATTTCTGGATTTTGCGTTTGGCCGTTCTAGGAAAATGACAAAGAAAGATTTTGTTTTTTTATTTCTCTGGTCTCTTTTAATCTTATTTCTACCGGGATTTTCCTGGTGGACTCCGCATACCGGGCTTTTCAATTTCGGAGACCTCTATTTTTACCATTATCCCCTCCGGGAAACCGCTCTCAACTGCCTTCAAAAAGGGCAATTCCCTTTTTGGAATCCTTATATTTTTGGCGGAGTTCCCTTGGCGGCTAATTCGCAAGCCGCCCTTTTTTATCCCCTGGCCGTCGTCGGTAAAATTTTTCCGCTTCTTTTTTCCTTCTCTTTTGAAAATCTTTTTCATCTATGGTGGGCGGGACTCGGAATGGCTCTTTTAGGAAAATCCCAAGGACTCAAGTCCGAAGCCGCTTGGATTCTGGGAATTTCCTACGGGCTCTGCCCGTTTTTAACCGGTCGAATCGCCGAAGGCATTCCGACCATTCTCGCTTCTCTCGCTTGGGTGCCGTGGGCTTGGACCGCTTTTCTCTTTCAGAATAAAATTCTCCTGTCCGGAATTTGGGCTCTTCAATTTTTTTCAGGCCATCCCCAATTCATGATCATCAACGCCTTTGCGATGCTTTTATGGGCGTGTTTTTCCAAGTTTCACAAAGAGCTACTCAAAACATTTCTTCTCTCTTCCGCCTTTGCGGCCTTTTTAGCTTCCATCCAATGGGTGATGACCGCACAATTTCTCTTTCATTCCATTCGCGAGAATTGGACGCTTCTTTATTCTCTCGGGTATTCGGTGGACAAAAAAGAATTTCTCTCTTGGATATGGCCAGGACTTGGGCTTAAAGGACTCATGAACGCGACAACGCCGGTGTCGGTCATTTTGGAAAACTCTTCCGCTTTTCCCGGGCTCATTGTCCTTTTGCTGGCCGGACTTGGAGTCTTAAAAAAACCGTTTAGTTTTTTTTCTCTTCTCATCGCCACTGGAATTTTCTTGGCCCTTGGGCGACACAACCCGGCCTATCCATGGCTTTTATCGCATACGCCGCTTCACTTTTTAAGAACGCCTTCTCGCTTTTCTTTTCTGTGCCTCTGGGGATTTTTTTGTGCCGCTGGAAGCGCTTTAAAATCTTTCAAAAAATCCGCTCAAGTTCCGCTCGCTATTTTAGCCGCGCTGTCTTTCTTTCAGCTTTTAATCTTAAACCGCGACTTGGTTAAGGCCCAAGACGCCGCACCTTATCTTCGGCCTCACCATTTTTTCGCGCAAACGTTATCGGGGAAACCAGGAAGGGTTTTAATCTCCCCCGCTATTGGAAACCCCGACAAGGCGATGATGTATCATGTAATGAACGTCAATGGTTATGAGGCCTTTTATCTTAAAGGATTTCCGGATTACGCTTTTAGAAGCGAAGGCCGTCCCGCCGCGGATGCCAGCCGAAGTTATCTGCAAAAGTGGGACACCCCGGAAATGAAGGATTTGGGAGTCAATTGGGTTTTTCTCAAACCAGATTCGATTATCTCCGTCTCGCCTCCCAATTCTCTCGCCTATTTTGTCAATCAAGAAAAACAACGTCTTCCGGGAAATCCCGCGCTCAACATCCTCAATGAAAACCATTGGCGGATTTCCGGGGAGGTGAATGAAACGGCCAAAGCCCTGGTTGTTTCCGAACCTTTTTATCGCAATTGGCAAGCTTATTGGAACGGCAAAAAAACTTCCATTGTTTCCTGGAATGGATTTCTCTCCCTGGTTGTTAAACCCGCAAAAGCCTCAGGCGCTTTCAGCGTCGACTTTATCTATTGTCCCAACTATTGGACCATCTTAATTCTGATTTCAATGGCCGCCTGGCTCATTTGGTTTTCTCTCGTATTAAAAATCCCATGAATCGCCGGCATCTATTCGTGGTTCTCTCGATTTCCTTGAGCGCCCTGTTTATTTGGCTGGCGTTTCGGCATGTGCCGCTGCCCGCTCTTTTAGAAATTCTCGCCCGCGCCCGCCCGCAATGGATATTAGCCATGTTATCTATCATATTTCTCGATCTCTTTATCCGCGCGTTGAGATGGAAAGCCCTTCTTTTCTTTGTCAGTCCGCAAGCGTCTCCGGCCAAGCTTCTCTGTTTGGAGGCCGCGGGACTTGCCGTCAATAATGTCCTTTTCATGCGTTTAGGGGAACTTGCGCGCGCGGTTTTAGCCGGCCGGGAATTAGAAATTCCCTTAAGCGCAAGCCTGTCTAGCGTCGCCATCGAACGAGTTCTCGATTTAGCCTCCTTGCTTTTTCTTTTTACCATGGTCGCGCCTTTTTATCCCAAGCTAGTCCCGCAAACGCTGCGCCACTCCGTCCTCTTCTTTCTTTTTCTCACCATTGGCGGACTGATTTTTTTAATCTTTGCCGAGGAAAAAAAGAATTTTTTAATCTCGCTAGTCAACCGTTATTTTTCCCGATGGCCCAAGGTTTCCGAGATGTTTGAAGGTCTCTTTAACGGAGCCGCCGCGCTTAAAAATATAAAAACCGCCTCGATCTGCGTTGCCTTAAGCCTTGCCCTGTGGTGCGCCGACGCATTGACCTACTGGACCGGGGCCAAGGCCCTAGGAATTTCTCTCGGATATCCGGGTTCTATCTTGGTTTTGTCCTGGGCCGCCGCTGCCTCGGCCTTGCCCGCCGCTCCGGGAAGTTTCGGCGCTTTTGAGGTCCTGGTTGAAAATATCATGCTCAAGCTCAAAACTCCCCTCGATTCTTCGCTGGCTTTCGCCCTCTTGACCCATGCGGCCATGTATTTAACGGTGACTTTCTTCGGTCTTTTTTGTCTTTCACAAATAGGATTTTCGCTGGCCGACATCTCCGCTCAAACCAGCGTCCTCAAGGAAAAAAATTAATGGCCGAGACCTCTTTTTCGATTTTAATGATCAGCGCCAACTTCTACCCTCATATTGGCGGAGCCGAAAGGCAAGCGCTGACATTGGCAAGTTCGCTTAAAAATCGGGGAATTAAGGTTTCGGTTTTCACTCAAAGAAAGAAAGGACTTAAGAGTTTTGAGGAAATCAACGGGATTTCCGTTTATCGGTTGCGCTGTTTTGGCTCCGGACTTTTAAATTCGTTAAGCTTTATGATTTCTCTTTCTTGGCGCTTAATTTTGAACGCGCGCTCTTACGATATTTTTCACGCCCATCTGGCGAGTTCTCCGGCTCTGGCCGCGGCGTTTTTAGGAAAAATTTTTCGAAAGCCGGTCTTTATCAAACTGGGCGCCGCCGGAGAATTCGGAGAATTGAAAATGTCCTCTCAAACTCTCCTGGGCAAAATAAAAATTCTGCTATTAAAACTGCTTCGACCGTCTTTTATCGCGCTGACTCTCGAACAAGAAATGG
>JAKAQV010000056.1 GCA_021819565.1 bacterium
CGATCTTTCTCCAGTGGCAAATATCCCCAGGAGCGCAACATAAACCCTGTCTTCGTGGGCGACAAAAGCGCGATTTTAATAGCGTAGTTTCCCAGATCGATCGCGAGGAGTCTTTTTCTCGCTTCTAGCAAGGCCTTGACGCGTTTAATTTGGCCGGATGCGGCCGCCGCGATTTTCGCAAATTTTTCTTTGATGTTTCCTTTTATAGCCGTCTCCTTAATATGAAATAAAAAGCCATACTCCATCTAATAAAATTAAAACCGTATAGACAATTAATAACAGGAATAAAGCGGACTGTCAAGACTCTGAGCTTTAAAAAAAATTTGCCGGGGCTTGCCAGCTTTTGCTAAGTTATAAGCGGATATGGCACAAGACGCTTTAGCGGTTCAAGGTAGCTACGAAGTCCTCGGCAAAGAATTGTTGCGCCGCATCCATTCCCTGATGGTTGGCGCTCGGGTAATGGAAGAACGCCTAATCAAGATGTCCAAAAGCGGGGATGGCTTTTTTTGGATTGGAGGCCCGGGGGAAGAGGCCTTTAACGTTCCCTTGGGGCTTCAGGTCAAAAAGGGAAACGGGCTTGAATTTGATTATCTCCATCTCCACTACCGCTCCAGCGCGATTCTTCTGGCGATGGGAGCAAAGCCCATTGATTCGATACGCCAAATGCGTTCGGTTGCGACAGACCCTTATTCCAAGGGCCGCAATTTCGTCAATCACGCCGCGATTCCCGAATGGAACGTTGTTCCGATGTCTCCGACCATTGAAACCCAATACTCGACCGTCATCGGGACCGGCATCGCCCAAGCTAGAATTAAAACTGATGCTATTTCTATCGTCAACGGCGGCGATGGGGGAACGGCTGAGGGAGATTTTCATTCTTGTTTAGTATGGAGTAATCGTCCGGCGCTTCCGCTTCCGATTCTCATCATCGTGGTCAATAACGGCTACGCGATTTCAACCGCAGAATCAACCCAGCACGGCGAACGCCAAATTTCCGATTGGGGCCGCGTTTTTAATATGGCGGCAAAAACGATTAACGGTAATGACCCGGTCGAATCTTACCTGGCCATTAAAGAGGCGATGGCCTATTGCCGCAAGGAGCGCAAACCCTATTTGTTAGAGGCGAAAACCAGTCGCTTAAACGGGCATTCCTCTTCTTCCGGAGCCAATCGCGTTCAAGAGCCGGATTGCATCGCTCTTTTTGAGGCGGAGCTTAAAAAACGCGGTTTAATGACGCAGGAAGAAATTGCCCGCGTGTGGGATGAGGCCGTTAAGGCCATTGATCGCGATCAGCAGCAGGTCAAAACCGAGCCCTTTCCCAAGCCGGAAACGATTTGGGAAGACGTCTTTGCCGAGGGCCTGCCCGAATCTTATCCGACCAAGGGGGGAAGCTGATGGCCAATATGGCTCAGGCCATTCGTCTGGCCCTTCACTACGGCGAGGAAAATCTCGGGGTCAAGGAGATTTTTGGCGAAGATGTCGGCGCGCCTTTGGGCGGTGTTTTTACCGCGACCCAAGGGCTTAAAAACGCTTGGAATTCTCCGTTGGATGAGCGCGGCATCGTCGGCGCGGCTCTGGGGCTTGCATGGGCGGGTTCTCGCCCGGTCGCTGAAATCCAATTTGTCGATTATATCTTCAATGTCATTGATTTGTTAAAACTCTGCGGGAATGCCCACTGGACTTCCGCTGGCAGATATAAAACTCCGATGGTCTTGATGACTCCCACGGGATCGGGCATTCACGGCTCGGTCTACCACTCCCACTCTTTCGATTCCATTGCCTCGAAAATCCACGGCATGAAGGTGGTTTGTCCCTCAACTCCTATAGACGCATATGGTCTTATGATTGCTTCTATCAAAGATGATAATCCGGTTTTGTTCCTGAAGCCGAAGGCTCTCTTGCGCACCAAGGGGGAAGAGTTAATTCCCGGCGAACCTGCCGATGAGAAAGAGCTTAAGGCCGCTATTGACGCTCCAATTGGCGACCGCAGCCAGTGGAAGCCGAATTGGCCCAAGGTTCAGGAATACACGGTTCCCATTGGAAAAGCCAAAATTTCTAAGCCCGGCAAGGATGCGACCGTTGTCACGCATGGCCGCCTGGCCCCCATCGCTCTTGAGGCCGCCAAGGAGATGTTGTCTGCTGGAGAAGGCGATGTCGAAGTCATCGACATGCGTTCCCTGATTCCGTATGACTGGGCCGCCATTCGCGATTCAATTCGCAAGACCGGGCGAGTTTTGTTTTTGAATGAAGAGACGGAGATTTCTAATTTTGGCGAGCATTTGTTTCGCCGGACTGTTGACGAATTGTTTTACGAATTAAAAACCCGCCCGCGTCTTCTCTGCGGGAAAGCGACCCCGGGAATCAGCTTGTCTCCCAATCTCGAATATTTCACCGTCCCTCAGAAAGCGGATGTTTTGCGCGGCATTCGAGAGCTTCTCTCCGAAGAAGCGTAATAAAAATTCTCGCCGCCGGGCGCTACGCCACGCGCCAAGGCCTATAGGAGTCGGCGTTTCCGGTGGCGCCGTCAATTCCCATAATTTTTGCGATCTCGCCGCGAAGCTTCGGCCCATCAAAGGGTTTTGTGATATAGGCGCGGGCACCGATTTCTAGCGCGCTTTTGGCGATTTCAATATCGTATTCGCCGGTGAGCATTAAGACGATCACGCTGGGATCGGCCTTAAGGGCAGCCTGAAGGACGGCGATTCCGCTTATTTCCGGCATCGCGATATCTAATAAAATCAACTTGGGTTTTTGGGTTTCAATCCTAAGCAGGGCTTCTTTCCCGTTGGAGGCTTCTGAAATTTCGCCGAGTCCCGAAAGAAGAATGCGCAAGGTTTCCCGAATCTCGGCGTTGTCGTCGACAATTAGAATGGAGCCCATGTAAGGTTTCAGCCTCCAAGAAAAGTATAGCAGTATCCAGTCAAGCCGTCCACCGCGAAAGTCCTGTCAGATGCGCCATTATTCCCCGAGAATGTTGATATCAACGGAATCGACGGGCTTGCAGGCTTTTGAGCAGGTATAAAGCTGGACATGGGATGTACACTCCGCTCCGGTTAGAAAATTCTGAAATTCCCAGAGAAAGGCTCGGAGGGTGAAAGCGTAATATCCCTTGGAATCGGTCGCGACGGTTTTTTCATCCTCGATTTTTTCGCTGATTCTGTCTGTTCGGTCGCATTCCTTGATGATTTGTCCCTTAATGGTTAACGGTTGACCGTTTTTGAGCGTCGCTTGTCCACTTTCCTTTTGCCAATAAAGGCGCGGGTAGACGATGCACCCTGAAAAAACCAGGCACAGAAAAACGGGCCAAGGCCTCAGATTTTTCCGTTCCATCCTTCTTCCTTTAACAAGGCCGCTTTTTTCTTGACTCCGCCCGGCGCGGAAAACCCCGTCAATTTTCCGGTGGCGCTGATAACGCGGTGGCAGGGAATGATCGGCGAAAACGGATTTTTAGCCAAGGCTTGGCCAACGGCCCTGGCCGCGCGCGGTTTTTTTATCTTTTTTGCGATCCAGCCGTAGCTGCGCGCTTGTCCCTTGGGAATCTCGGCGCAAGCTTTCCAGACGGACTGGTAAAAAAGAGGGTAGCTTGCCATTTTTTTTAGAATCGCCTTGGGTATTTTGGGTTTCATTTTGGCGGATAGATGATTTTTCCAAGAATTCTAGACCCCCGTGCTCCGGTGGCCGCAGGACAATTATTGGGAAGCCGCTTAAAAGCGCGATAAGCCAGCCAGGCAAAGCAAGCCGCTTCCTTGGCCATGACCGGCATTCCGCGCTCTTGGGCGCTTATGACTGGGATGGTCTTTAAAGCCAGTGACAATCTCCGCATGAGAAAATGGTTTAAGGCTCCCCCGCCGCTGACAATGACCTCGGAGACTTTTTGAGGCGCGAAATCTTGAATAGCTCTTGAGATGGACTCGGCCGTCAAATCAGCTAATGTCGCGAGAACATCGGGCAGATTTTCCCGGCTTAGTTCGCCAAAACCGTCGTTTAAAAATTTTTCCCCGAATTCATTTCTGTCCAGGGATTTCGGCGGAGATTTCTTGAAGTAAGAAATCTTAAGCCATTCTTTTATTTTTTCCGGGTTTGATTTTCCCTGCGCGGCCAAAGCTCCGTTTCGGTCCAGCGATTTTTTGCCGGAACTTAGAACTCTCACCGCCAAATCCATCAGGCAATTGCCGGGGCCGGTGTCAAAAGAACTCCAGAGCTTGTTTTTGCCCACGAAGCTGAGATTGGCGATGCCGCCGATATTGAGAACGGCGCGAAGCGGGCCCGATCCGTATAAAAATTGGTCGAAGGCCGCGATTAAAGGCGCTCCTTGTCCGCCGGATGCGATATCCTGGGGCCTAAAATCGGCGATGACGGGGCAGCGCATTTCTTCCGAGATAAAGGCGGGTTCCCCGATTTGAAAGGTGTTGGGCGGATTGTCCCCGGGGCCGTGCCAAAGCGTTTGGCCGTGGGAGCCGACAAGATCGATTGGGCGCCCTTTCGATATTTCCCGCGCGGCCTTGGAAAATAGAATTCCAAGAGCGGCGTTGAGGCGAGAGATTTCTTTGATATTGAGGGTCGATGCGTTGAGGATTTTTTCCCGCAATTCCTTTTTAAACGGAAATGTCTTAAAACGGAGGACTTGAAGGGATTTTTCCGAAATTAAAGTCAGCGCCGCCGTGATTCCATCGGCGGAAGTGCCGGACATAAGCCCTATGACCTTCATTTTTTTCTGTAACATTTTTTTTACAAACTTGAAATCTTTTTGTGACGCGCTTCTGTTAACCTAAATAGTGACGGAACACAACGGTACGACACCACGATGACAACAGCTCACACGCTCCTAAATCTTGGCGCCTCTTCAAGAGGCGCCTTTTCTTTTCATTAAAGGAATCAACAAGGTGACCGTCGTTCCTATCCCAATCTGGCTTTGAATCTTGATATTCCCGCCGTGATTTTGGGCCACTCTTTTGACATAGGGAAGCCCAAGCCCGAGCCCCTCGACTTGCCCGGTAAAATAAGCCTCGATTTGGTGAAAACGGTCAAAAACCTTGTCGAGGTCTTCCGGAGGAATTCCGGGGCCGGAATCGGCGACCGAAAAAAGAGCTTGAGAGGAATCTTCTTTTAATTCAACGGCGATTGATTTTGCTTGAGGCGCGGAAAATTTTACGGCGTTTTCAATGAGGTTGACCATCGCATTTTTGATTTGAGAAGAATTGGCCAAAACCGAGGGAGAGGCGGTTTTTTGAATGGAGACAGAAAAGTGATTTGTTTTGATCAGGGGTTCTGTTTCTTTCAAAGCTTCATCCAAGACTTTTTCGAGAAGAGTCGGTTCAAACTGGACCGTGTCTTCCGGGCTTTCCAGCGAGACATAGCGCAGAAGTTTGTCGATGAGATTGGCTAATTTTCGTCCTTGTTGCCGGAGTGAATCGAGAAGCGAGGCGGTCGCGGGCCGGGCGTTTTCTTTGAGCTCTTCCGTCAAAAGATCGGTAAATCCCAGGATCGAAGACAGGGGGGTTCTGAGTTTGTGAGAGATAAAGGAAAGAAATGTTCTTTTGATGGATTCTTGACGCCTTAGTTCGGTCTCATCTCGAAATACGTAGAGAAAGACCGGCTTTTCTTTGGCGTCAGAGTTTTTATTTTTAATGGGGGTTGCCAGTCCGCCTAGAATGAGGGGCTTGATTTCTTTTCTTTCGGCGGTGAAGTGGACCGGCCCGGTCTCTAGGCGCCTTGAAATTTCAGGCCAGGATGGAAACAATGTCCATTGGCTAAAGAGTTCGTTTAAATCGGAGCGTCCGCCCAAAAATTTCTTGGCGGCGCGGTTGGCAATCAAAATGCGGCTTTTCTCATCGGTTAGAATCGCTCCATCGGACATCTCGACAAAGACGATATCCAATTTTTGGCGTTCGTCTTCAAGCGAGGCGAAAAGCCGGGCGTTTTCAAGGGCGACGGCGGCTTGAGCGGCGAGGGCTTCCAGAAGTTCGGCGTCATTGGAAGTAAAGGCTCCGGTTTTTTTGTTAATCGCTTCAATAACCCCCAGAATACGCTCTTGACGCATCATTGGAACGGCTAGAATGGAACGGGTAGAAAATCCGGAGAGGTGGTCCATTTTGGGAGACCAGCGGGAATCTAAATGGACATCGGTAATGAGAAGCGGTTTTTTGTCGGCGGCGACCGCGCCCGCGATTCCCTGTCCTATTTTAAGCCTTATTTTTTTCGCTTCTTCTCCCAGGCCCAAGCCGATGTCAAAATAGAGCTCTTGGGTTTCGGAATCAAGCAAAAGTAAAGACGCGCTCTCGGCGTTAGCCACTTCCGCGGAAAGTTTGGTGATTGCGCGCAAAAGATTGCCGATATCTAAATTGGAAGCGAGAAGCCGTCCCGCTTCCAGGACTTTTTTCCAAGACTCTTTATCTTCCATCAAAGGCTATTATGATACTTTCCAAAGACTTAGTAAAATGAAAAAGGCTTAAGACATGGAAAAAACAAATCGGTTTTTGCTTTGGGTCTTTTTAGTGGGGATTAGTTCCGCCGTCTGCGGCGCGGCCTATCTCGCCGTTCTCAAAAAACTTTTTTCGTGGATTGGCCCGGACGCCTGGGCCTCTAGTCGGATCGTCCATGGCCTTCTTTTGATTGGGGCCGGAATCGCGATTGCGTCTTTGGAGCGCTGGGCGGGGCCTTCCGGAAACGTCGAGATGCTGGTCGACAATATCCATGAGATGGGAGGAAACCGGGACCGAAAAAATCTTTTGTCTCTGATCCCATCCTCTTTGATTTCAATCGCGGTGGGGGGCGCGATGGGGCCGGAGGCGCCCTTGGTTCAAACGACCGGTTCCTTGGGAAGCTGGTTCGCGGACATGAAAGGCCTGAGCGTCTCCGAAAAAAGGACGTTAACGATCACCGGCATGGCCGCCGGCTTTACCGTTTTATTTGGCGTCCCTTTGGGAGCGAGCCTTTTCGCTCTTGAGATTTTGCATCGCCGCGGCATGGAGTATTACGAGTCTCTTCTCCCCGCGATTTGGGGATCTTTGTGCGGGTACTGCGCCTATGCCGCGCTGACAAGATTGGATTTAAGCCCTGTCTGGTCTTTTTCGTATCCCATTGACGCGCTTCATTTGCGCGATTTGGTTTTTTCCGTCTTGTGCGGAATTCTCGCCGCCTTGGCGGCTGTGGCCTTTATCTTTTCCAACCGCGTTTTAAGCCGATTTTTCAAAGCCCTGCCTCTGTTTGTCCGAGGAGCTTTAGGCGGACTGATTCTCGCCCTTTTGGCTTTTTTATCTCCTTACGCGTTGACCTTTGGAGAATATCAAATGAACGGCCTGGCCGTCGCCGCGCCGGCGGCGTCTTTTTTCGTTCTCGCTTTCGCCGCTAAATTCATGGGGACATCGACGACATTTTCCGCGGGCTGGAAGGGGGGCTTTATCATTCCGCTTTTTTTTATGGGCGCGGCGTTGGGGAGATTATTGCATCTGGGTTTTCCAGCGACCCAGGAGGTTCTGCTGGTCGCGTCCTTGATGGCGGCCTTAAACGCCGCGGTGACCAAGACGCCCTTGGGATCGGTCTTGGTGGTCACCGAAATGACGGGGATCCGGATTTTCCCTACGACCGTTCTCTCGGTCATGCTGGCGATGCTTTTAACGAGCCGTATAGGGCTTATTGAAAGTCAGCGCCCGCGAGAAAATTAGGTGGTTTTATAGCACGCTTTCGATTTTTTGGATGAGTTCCTTGGACAAAGGTTCTACTTGTGGGCCGAAGCGATCGGCGACATTCCCTTTGCGGTCCACCAAAAATTTCGTGAAATTCCAGGGGATCTCGCCGTTGTGTCCGGATTCCGTGGTTAAAAATTCATACAAGGGGTGAATTCCTTCGCCCTTGACCTTAATTTTGGCGAACAAATCGAAGCTGACGGAATATTTGGTTCGGCAGAAATGGGCGATTTCTTGATTGCTTCCGGGTTCTTGTTGCCCAAACTCATTGGCGGGGAAAGCTAAAATTTTAAATCCCCGGTTTGAGAATTGTCGGTAGAGTTTTTCAAGGCCTTCATATTGTGGAGTGTATCCACAGAGGGAAGCGACATTGACGATCAAAAGCGCTTTTCCCTCATAGTCGGACAAGGATTTTTTTTGCCCGTCAATCGTGTCAACAGTAAAATGATAAATTTTTCCCGCTTCCGCCGTTTTTTCGCCCATAAGTTTTCCCCTGATTTTTCTGATTTTCTCTTTTGTTCCAAAAACGAGATTGCCGATTATAAGAGCGGCGCGCGTTCCGGCATTATTTTCCATATCTCAACCGCGTCAACTAGAGACGAACGCCTCTATTTTATATAATGAGAGAGTCCTTTGGATAATTTCGCGGGCGTGGTTCAATGGTAGAACGGGTCCTTGCCAAGGATCAGACGAGGGTTCGATTCCCTTCGCCCGCTCCATTCCACTAAACCCAAATCCTCGACGAAGGGCTTCGTTTGGCCGTCGTTTCTATTTTCTTGGACTTGAGCCGTTAAAGCCTCCGGTGTCCATATGGTGTCCATCCCGCTGTCAAAAAGCTGAATTCCAACCTGGAGATGCCCTTTAGAAAGATGCGCGTAACGCTGAGTCATGCGGGGGGATTGATGCCCTAAGAGGTTTTGGGTTGCTGGAAGGTCGTTGGTTCGCATGATGTAGTGGCTGGCGAAGGTATGGCGCAGATCGTGAAATCTAAAATCCGATATTCCGGCCAGGCGCAACGCTTTAGCGAAATGGCGGTTGAGGGATCGCGCCGTAATGGCGAAGACCGGGCCGCCGTCCCCTGTTTTGATGGACTTCAAAACGGATGCCAGCTTGGGGGATATCGGAATCTCTCGGGGCTTTCCCGATTTGGTTTGAAGGACGTAGATCGTGCCGTTGGTAAGGTCCACTCTTTCCCAACGCAATCCCAAGATTTCTCCCTGACGCATTCCCGTAAAAAGGGCGCAAACGACGGCGGGGTAAATCTCCAAATCGCAGGCGGCCAATAACCGCGCGATTTCTTCTTTCTCCAGAAATCTCACGCGGGCATTGTCGGCCCGGAACTGCTTAATTTTCGCCGCCGGATTTTTTCCGTCAAGCTTTTCCCATTCGATGGCGCGATTAAAAAGGGCTCGCAGAATGTTGTGGTATCGGTTGGCCGTCGCGGCGCTGGTTTTGTCTTTGACCTCGTTAATATATCGGAGAATATCGGGAATGGCGATTTGATCCAGTTTTTGGGAGCCAAAAACGGATTTAAGCCGCTTTAGAATTCTTTGCGTAAAAGCGGCGCTCGGTTTTTGCTTGGCGTGAAGCTCCCAGTAGAGGTCGGCCATTTCGGCAAAGGTGATGGAGGGTTTAGATCGCTCCGGAAAAAACTTGCCTTCCGCGATTTCCAGCTTTCGCTTGCAAAGGACTTCCTTGGCGAGCCTGGCGCTGGGGCCGATCATTTCCCTATGGCGCGCGCCTTTGGCGTAATAGTCGATCCACCACTTGTCTCCGCGCTTAAAGACCGCCATGTTTTCTCCAATTCATAACAGTATTAAAACATCATAATTAGTGTAACAGTATAATACTATCATGTCAAGGGGCTTGCCAATATTCGCGTATAACGGTAAAATACCAGCATGAGGCAAGGCAGGTTCACTGAGTCCATAGTCCGGCTTGATCTCCGGCTTCCCAAACCGCTCCACGCCGAGCTTAAAAAACGCGCCGCAAGCGAAAGCCGCTCGTTAAATAGCGAAATCATCCAAGCTTTGAAGAAGCACCTGGATTTTCGCCGCTGACCCATCCGTCCACCGCCGTCTTCTCGAATTTCAATGCCCTCCCGATTCGCCGGATGCAGTCTTTGGGTATCTTGCCCGTGCTGACATAGGTATAAACCGTCGCCTCCGGCATTGAGAGATACGCGGACAGCTCTTTGACATTTAGCAGTCTTTTTTCCATTTTACGCCTCCTTTTTGAACGATATCAGTCCCTGAAGCGTCTGAACTTCCGCCGCAAGTTTTGGATCGGCCTCCAATTTCTGGTAAAAGAATAGCGGCTTAGATTCAGCGGACGCCAAGGGGGGATCAGTCGTCATCCCGTCCCGCCCCCTAGGGTTTGGGACGGGATGACGACCCCGAGCCTGCCACAAAACTGCCAATCCCTGCTTGCCAGCTTTTTCTACACGCCCATTATTTGACATTCCGGTCAATATGTTTTTGACCGTTTTCTCCGAAAGTCCCGCTTCCAAGGCCAGCTCTTTGGCCGTCATTGGCCGAGTCATCGCGTCTATGACCCTTTCGGCGGTGTTCTGTTCCTTATTAAAGGCTCCATCGTTTAAGTCTGCCGCTTCAAAGCTGACCGATTCGCGGGTAAAATTCGCCGTAAGACCAAGGTTTTCGCTGAGCGGCCCGAAATTGTGTTTGACCTGGGTCAAGAGTAGTTTGAGTCCTTCTTGGGAGTTATCCTTGCGCTCAAGCTGGAGGACGGAGCGGGCCAGGTTAAACTTAAAAACGCTCCCAAACGGGGTTTTCGCTCCGTAAGACTGCCCCTCATGCCGTTTGCTCTGATGATCAATCAACAGCGAAGTGACCTTCAAGTCCTTTACCGCGTTCATGACGGGAATAATGGCCTCGGCATCTTCCGGATTGACTCCGGCGCCAGGTCCCAGGGAATCAATCACCAAGAAATGAATGCCACTCCCCGAGATTATCCGCTTGAGTTCGGGACAAAGCTTCAGTATCGGCTTGTCGCCTTGAAAATAAAGGAGGTCCGCCGGAGGGCGCTCCAGGCCGAATCCTCGCGCAATCCGGTAGGCGCGGCGGAGTTGTTCTTCAAGTCCGAGTTCAAAGTCGACATAAAGAGCGGGACCCTGCGGCAATTTAAAGCCTGCGAAAGGCTTCTCGCAAGCGACAGCGGTCGCCAAGGCCAGGGCGAGGAGGCTTTTCCCTTGCCCGCCTTCGCCATAAAGAATCGTTGGATAATCTGTCGCCAAGCGACCACCCCAAGGACCGATATAAGGCGCAGGCTCCGCAATACCGCCCAAAGAAACAAGCGTCATCCCGTCCCAAACCCTAGGGGGCGGGACGATGGGACGATTCAAATTGAGATCGTTCATAGACGTTGCCTCGCCAATCGCCATAAATCGGTACCATTATAAAGCGCGTTTTGAGCCGCAATTTGTAGCTTGGGAAGCCAAATCAAACGCAAAATTTGCCGTTCTTTGAATGCCTCCGCGCAACGCTCAAGTCTCGAAAAAAATTCGGCGTCTGCGGCGCCGCCTAAAACCAACCGTTCCAAAAGAAGCAGCGGGGCCTCTTCCAAATTTTCAACACGCTCAGTG
>JAKAQV010000057.1 GCA_021819565.1 bacterium
TTTGCCAGGGGTGTTTTTCGCTATAATGAAAACGCCTCCATGCACAACTTGCGACGCTTAAAACCTTATCTCAAGCCCCACTCCCGGCGCATCGCCCAGGCCTGCGTCGTCATGGTTTTTGTCGCCATCTTTAACGGCGCGATGGTTTGGCTTTTAAAGCCCGTCGTCGATTATGTCTTCATTAAAAAAGACCCGCGTATTCTCGCCGGGGTTGTTTTGATTATCCCCATTATTTTCCTCACGAAAATGATTTTTACCTATACCCAGGCTTATTTGATGAGTTACCTCGGCCAAATCGTCACCCAGGAAATTCGCGAGGACTTGTTTCGACATCTCCATGAATTGTCGCTTGAATTTTTTTGGAGAAGCCGCAGCGGCGACATTCTTTCTCGCTTGACCAATGATTTAACGCGTCTTCAAGACGGAATTCAGTTCGTTCCTCTTTATTTGGTTCGCGATTCCCTGACGGTTTTAATTCTTTTGGTCGTCATGTTTTTCATCCACTGGCAGTTTGCTTTGACGGCGTTGTTTACGATTCCATTCGCGGCCTCGGTCTTATCCGTTCTCGGGAAAAAATTGAGGACCTCCAGCCGCAAAAGCCAGGAAATCATGGGCGAACTTTATTCGCGCTTTCAGGAAAGCCTTCAGGGAATGCTGGTGGTCAAGGCTTTTAATTACGAATCGGGCGCGATCGCGCGCTTTCAAATTGAAAACGACGCCTTGTTCAACCAGATGATGCGGTATTTCCGCGCCACGGCTCTGTCCGGACCGCTGATGGAATTTTTGGGAAGCCTGATCATGGCCGCCGTCATTTGGCAGGGGGGCAAGGAAATTCTGGCTTTTAAAATGACTCCGGGCTCTTTCTTTGTTTTCTTGGGGAGTTTTTTCGCGGCCTACGCGCCGATTAAAAATATCTCGCAGTTAAACTCCAAGCTTCAAATGGCCTTAGCTTCCGCCGACCGCATTTTTCAGGTTCTGGATGAAAAACCCTCGGTGGTTGACAAGCCCACGGCGCCTAAATTTGAGTCTTTGAAATCCTTGATTGAATTTGAAAACGTATCTTTTCGCTATGGAGGTCAGGAACGCTGGGCGCTGAGAAATGTCAGCTTTAAAATTAAAGCCGGGCAAACGGTGGGAGTGGTCGGCCCCAGCGGCTCGGGGAAAACGACCTTGGTCTATCTCATGCTCCGCCTGTTTGATCCCAACGAGGGGAGAATTCTCATTGATGGAAAAGACATTCGGGATTATTGTTCCGCGTCCTTGCGCGCCAAAATGGGGCTAGTCACGCAAGAAACCGTTTTGTTTAACGATACCGTTTCCGCCAATGTCAGCCTGGGAAACCCGCACGCGACCGAAGAAGAAATTATCGAGGCCTTGAAAATCGCCGATGCCTACGATTTTGTCAGCCGCCTTGAAAATGGGATTTTGACCCCTCTTGGCGACCGCGGGCTTAAGTTATCCGGCGGAGAAAGGCAGCGCCTGGCGATCGCTCGCTCGGTTTTAAAAAAGCCGTCCTTGTTAATTTTGGATGAGGCCACCTCCAATCTGGACGCGGCCAGCGAAAAAAGCGTTCAAGCGGCCCTAGAGAGAGTTTCCAAGTCCAACACCACTCTTTCGATTGCCCATCGCTTATCCAGCATTAAAAATGCCAATAAAATTTTAGTCTTTAACCGCGGGGAATTGGCGGAGTCCGGTTCTCATGAAGAATTAATCGCGTTAAACGGGCTTTATGCAACTCTCGATCGCTTCCAACAAATCTCTGTCGAGCCCTGATATCCAAGCGCTAGTCCTGGATATGGACGGGGTGATGGTCAACAGCGAACAGCTGTGGCGGGAAGTGGAGGCCCCGGTTTTTCAGTCAATGCTGAGCGGCTGGACCCCGGACCTTTTTGGTGAAATTGTCGGAATGGGGGTTGAAGACGTCTATCATCATTTCGCTAAAAATTACGGGCTTAAACAGACAAAAAAAGAATTTCTCTTTTCTTGTGAAAAAGTCGCCTTGGATATTTATGATCATCGGGTTTCCTTGGCGGAAGGTCTGGTCGAATTTTTAAAAGAGATGAAAGAAAACCGTGTTCCGGTGGGGCTAGCCTCCTCTTCTCCCAAGCGCTGGATATTGCGGGTGCTCAAGCGTTTTGATTTGCTCAATTATTTTTCCTCGGTTTTAAGCGCCGAGGAAGTTCAAAATAAAACCAAGCCCGCTCCGGATCTTTACCTTCAAAGCGCGAAGAATTTAAATATTTCTCCCAAAGAGGGCCTAGCCATCGAAGATTCAACGGTCGGGGTCGCCTCGGCCAAGACCGCCGGGTTTTTTTGTTGGGGCTTTCGCAACGGCTCAAACCTTTCCCAGGATTTTTCAAGAGCGGACGGCGAATTTCACGCTTTCGCGGAAATTAGAAGTCTTAACCCTAATTTAGAGAATTAAGCTTTAAATCTTTTTTTAAGGTTTTTTTGGCGAGAGCCGCCAGTTCGTCTTTTAATTGTGCTGGCAATTTTTCGTCTTCAAGAATCTCGGTGATCCGCTCAACCCGGGGCCCAAGGGCGCGCTCGTAAAGGCCGGCTTTTTTAATGAGGGCGAGAACTTGTTTCTTGTCGGAAAATTCCCAACTCTTTTCTTCCAAGAGATTGACCTCGAATTTTTTCCCAAAAGCCCTCACAAAACCTTTCTTTGAAAACAGCTCCAAAATCTTCTTTTTGAGTTGTTGCGCCTCTTCTTGATTTGAGCGAATTAATTCGCACAGCTGCCCATATTGGTCGACGAGCGCGGGAAGGTCTTCTTCAGCGGGCTGCTGGTTTTGAGTGATTTCCGGAGCGGCCTTAAGGGTGGGCGTTCCGTTTTTGCGCCCGCGGTCTTGATAGACCGGACACAAAATCTTATAGTCGCACCAGCGGCATTTTTGTTCCGCTGGCAGCGGCTCAAAAAGGCCTTGGGTGATGGAATCGGCGACGCGAGTGACTTTTTTCCGCAAGTCGGAAACGATGTCCTCGGAATGGCGCTCGACAATTTGTTCTTTCAAGGTCGGCAAGTGGTAAAAAGAGAGTCTCGCCACCGGAGCGCCGAGTAATTCCTCGCAGGCGACTTGATACAAGGTCAGCTGTCCATCGGTCAAGACGCGCTCTTTTTCAAGGGCCTTTCCGGTTTTATAGTCCGTCACCCACAGCTTGCCGTCGGGGGTCTTGTCGATGCGGTCAATTCTTCCGGTGATGGGAACCCCGTTAATTTTGAAATCGAATTTATACTCGACGAAAAAGGGAATTTGAAAATCTGATATGTGTTTTTGATAGAAGCGTTTTAGAATATCTTCTCCGTCCGCGAAATATTCCTCTTCCTGAACTTTGTCCTTGTACCCCGCGGAGATCCAATTCTGCCGGTAATAATTGAGAACCTCTTCCAAGCTCGGGGCGGGCAAGGTTTTTACGCCGTAAAAAAATTCCAGGGCCGAGTGTACGCTGGAGCCAAACGAAAAAAAGTGCCGGGGTTTTTCCGGAATGCGCTCGATATAGCGAAATTTATATTTCTGAGGACATTCCTCGTAGAGGCTCATTGAGGAATGAGACAGCGGCCTTGGAAGCTCCACGCCTCTATTGTAGGAATTTTATTGGGTCTAAATACCCAGAGCCGTTATGGGACTTTAGACCCTAGGCGGAAGCTTTGTAGAGCCCTATAATAGCGTATCTCTATATGGTGAAAGCGGAAAAGGAGCCGAACATGAAATTGTCTTTAGCGAAAAAAAGTCTTTCGTCTTTGTTGTGCGCCGCGCTGTTTATACCGCAACTTTCTTTTGCCGCTCATTTCGCTTCCGATGAAAGCGTGCCCTCCGCGCTAGAGACTCCCGTCATCCAGAACTTTTCTTTTTCGCCGGACAATTTAAACGCGGAAAACATCCTCCCCTCATCTTTCGGCTTAGAGAAACTCTCTAATGTTGTTGAGCCGGAAATGTCGCCCGTAAAGGCGGGGTTAAAAGCGCGGATTTTAGAACCCGTTTCTCAGAAGGTAGAGGCTTTTCCTGTCGCGCGAGAATCTCAAGAGACTCTTCAACCTCAAAACCGGGGAAAACAAAAATTTTCATTGGTCTCGACTGTTCAATCTCTTTTCAAAAAATTCCGCGCGGGGGACTCGTCCGCCGGCAAAGGACATTTTTCCGGCGCTCTTTTTGACGGCGAAAATTTAGCGGCCTCGGCTTTAAACCCGGTTTCCCAGGATGAAGGCGAAAGAGCGGCATTGGCCCTTCTTTTAAAAACTGCGGTCAAGGCTGGAGGGGATTTGGAATCTTGGGGGATTCCTAACTCAATCGCGGTTCAGGGGAGATATTTAAGATACGCGAAACTCTACCGCATGGGCGGGCAGGCGACAGATTTGGGAATCGCCCTCCACGAAATTTTAAAGCCCATGGTCGATACCGATCCCAATTTCTTAAGCCGGATCACCCAGTCTCAACTCAACGAAGCGGTTTCCCTGGCGGAGTTTGCCACTCATTACAGCCTCAACCCGTCCGCGCCCGGTCTTTATTCCAAGCATCGCCTTCTTAGAAAGAATGTCTCTGCCGGACACGATTATCCGGAATGGAGAAACGCCTTGGTTTTGCGCGCGCAAAAAATTTTATCGGCTCCCGCCGCCAAAGGCGAGCGCTTGGCCCATTTAATTCCGGTGCCCGAAGAAAAGCGCCCGACCAAAATTATCAACACTATTTTGATGGAAACCCTCACCGCCTATAAAGACAAACAGGCGGAACTTAAGGCCGCCTCTCCCAAAGACCAAGAAAAATTAGCCAAAGAAGCCGGGGAGATTCAAGGCCTGCTTTTTTCTCTTCTCTCGGCGACCGGGCGTCCCGTTTCTATTCAAGGCCAAGCGCAGATGATCAGCGTCACCCATGATCAGCTTCCCATCCTTTTAAAGGAACTCAACCGCCGTCGCGTTGAAGCCGCGGTCTCAGAGGCCCTGGTCCGTTCATTTCCCTTGGGAGAAAGCCTGTGGAGAATGGGAATTCCCGCTTTATGGAAAAAAGGTTTAACCGGACAAGGGGTTAAAGTCGCCGTTATCGACAACGGCGTCGATCCGGATCATCCCGATTTGGCCCGCTCCGTTTCCAAGGTCGTTAATTTTACGCGCGACCGCGGCGATCATGCGAAAGGAGATCATGCCACTCCAATGGCCGATATCATCCATGCGATCGCGCCGGAAGCGGAAATTTTGTCTTACCAAGTTATCTCCAACACCAGCCTTCCGGGTGTCGCCCTCAATCAAGCAGAAACTGTTCAGGCCACTCTAAAGGCCTTGGAGCAAGCGGACGCGGATGGAGCCCAGATCGTCAATCTCAGCATGGGGATTCCGATGGGATATTCCGCCGATGTCATCGCCCAAAAAGTGGATGAGTTGTCACGGAAAGGAGTCGTCATCGTCGTCTCGGCGGGGAACGAGGGATCAGCCCTTCCAGAAGGGTCCCAAGTGAGGGATCCTGGCACGGCGGAGATGGCGATTACGGTCGGGGCGATGGATTACCATCACGCGCCGGCGGATTTTTCTTCCCATGGATTGGTTTTTAATCCTCAGAAACAGACCGTCGATGAAAAGCCGGATATCTTCGCTTTCGGGGTGAATGTGAAGGCGGCAACACAGCTTCCGGAAGAGTTTTACGCCGCCGAGCCCGCGCCATATGAGTATGTTTCCGGAACCTCTCCGGCGGCTCCCCATGTCAGCGGAGCGGCGGCCTTGATGATTCAGGCCGCTCAAAAAGCGGGAATAGCGGCCTCAAGCGCTGCAATTCCGTCTGCGGCTAAAACTGCCATCATTCAAAGCGCCAAGCGTTTTGGAAACATTAAGGCTTTGGAAAACGTCTCGGCGACCATTAAATCTTTTATCAAGCTGTTGAGTTAAGTCGGGGCGTTTCCAGTTATTTGAGGCCGAGAAAGGAAGAAAGAACGGTCAGCGCCATGACAAGAAAAACCGTGGCCGTGACGATGACAAATTTATAATCTTCATCCACCCAAAAAGCGTAAATAGAGACCAAGACCCGGGTCACCGGCGTTAAAATCAAGAGAATAGTAGCCAACATCATATAGGAAGCGGGGTTTCCCAAGAGCAACCCTTGAAAAAACACTCCGAGGTGGTACTGCTCTAAAATCCACGTTGAGTTGAGGGGGATGACGGCCGGATGGAGAAGAGCTAAGACCACCCCAATGATAAAAAGAGCGGTGCTTAAAAACATTCCCGCCATCAAAACCCGGTAGACGCCGCTATAGACGTTGGCTTCCTTGGTTTCTTCCGGAGTCGGATTTTCTTTTGTCATTAGTCAAGCACCGGCAAATGAAGTCCAAATTTAAGGGCCAAGGCCTTGGTTAGCATTCCATAGCTCAAATAAATCATGAGCACCGCGAACAGCCATTTAAGAATTGCGCTGTGAAGGCGGTTCATGACCATGGTCCCAACGGTCGCGCCCAAGGTGGTTCCAATGGCGATGGGGGCGACGACATAAAAATGAATCAGGCCCGCCATGAAAAAAAGGATGGAACTGACCGCCGCGGTCACTCCAATCATAAGTTTGCTGGTTCCAACCGCGGCTTTCATAGGGACATTCATATAGCGGTTCATGGCCGACACTTTTAAGACGCCTCCGCCGACGCCTAAAAGCCCCGAGGCAAGCCCCGCTAAATAGGAAATAGCGGCCCCAATAGGAGCCTGGGTGATGGTATAGGCGACCGTTTTTTGCGCCGCTTCGTCATAATAATCGCCGCGTAAATCAAGATAAGCCGATAAGCGGTCTTGCTTGACGTCGGTGTAATTTCCAGAAGCGATGCGATGGTCGTCGACATTCCGGGTGATAAAAGCGGTATAGGCCATATAGGCCAGCATCACGGCAAAAATAATGAGCATGACCCATTCTTTCAAATAGAGAGCTAAGAGGCTTCCTGAAAGAGCCCCGATTGTAGTCGCGATTTCCAAAAACATCGCCAAATGAAGATTGGTGATCCTTTGATCGACATAAGAAGAGCCGCCGGCGTTGGAGGTGGCAATCACGCTGACGATAGAGGCCGCAATCGCGATTTTGACGGGCAAATGAAACATCAAGACCATGATGGGGACGATAAAGACCCCGCCGCCGACGCCTAAGAGAGCGCCGAAAAAACCGGCAAAACAGGCCGCTCCTAGAAGGGCAGAAACAAAACGCCAAGAATAAAGCATAGACACAAGAGAATCGAACTACCTTTAGGTTAGCAAATTAAAAGTTAATATACTTGATTTATGGACGAGAAAAGGGGAATAAGTTTTTGGGGATTGTCGGCAATTATTTTTTTAATCGGCGCTTCTCCAAAGCCGGTCAATAAGCAGGTCAAGCCGCATTTGCCCGATCTTTACTTCAGTAAAATTCCAACTGGGCGACTCCCCACGAAAAAATTTTCCTGTAAGGAGGATACGGTTTACGCCTTTTTGCGTTTGCCGAAAAAAATATACGGAAATCACAGCTTTTGGTTTTACTGGAACCGCCCGGACGGAAAGCTTCAGGATTCAACCAAGCTCTATGTTCCCCCAAAAGCGCCCGGGCAAAGGCATTACCCGGCCTATTTGACCTTCCATATTCCCGATTCCGATGTCGTGGACGTTTTTTTTGCCTCCGGCGATGATGCCGGAGAAGAGTTTTCAGGGCTCTGGAAAGCCAAGGCTGTTTTAGACGGAAAAACCGTTCTCAAGGGTTCTTTTCAAGTCGTCTGCCCCTAATTGAAATTTGAGTTTTAAACTTGGGCCTTGCGAGAATATAAAAAGCCTGTTAAACTAAGGCTTGACGAAAAATATGATGAGAAAAAGCGCTTGGTCTTGGGCGCTGGCGTCGGCGCTTGTTTTTGCGGGGGCTTGCCACAAAAACACTTCTTCCTCCTCTTCCAGCGGCTCCTTGGTCGGGGCCTTAAACGATTTGGCGCTGCTCGCTCTCAATAGCGTCGGGGGAAAAACGAATTTCCCGACCATCGGCCCCGCTTGCTCCGGAATCAGCATGAACGGAAACTTTACTACGGGATCTTCGGCGAGCTGTCCGTCTTCCGCTTACCAATGGGTCGCGACATTTACCCCCAACAGCCTAAGCGCAAAAGTGACTAATTGCCAATATGGAGGATATACTTTTAACGGGACATTGAATTTTCAGGCCGCCAGCTCGCCATTGGTTGAATGCAATTTAAGTAGTCCCAGTGACATCAGTCTGACTGGATCTTATATCGTTGCGAGTTCAAGCTTGACCATTACCGGAAATGGGCTGAACGCGTCCTGCAATTCAAATGGGGGGCCCTATGGATCCATCAGTTTAACCGCCAGCGGCGTCTCATATGAAACCGTTCCTTCTCCCAGCACCCTGGTGGGAACTCTCAACGGTCAGGGTTGCCAGACAAGAATATCCAATCTTAAATTTTTCTGGCAATAAGGGGGGATTAGGAAAGACGCTGTATTTGATGTTGGTGCGCAATATCCAGGGGAAGGATATTAACGCTCGCGGAGTTTTATCGGCCCGCATAGCCGCGATCGGCTAAAAATTTTCCCATTTCATCATACGCCGCTTTACGTTTTGGCGCCCAAGAATCGAGACCATCAACATAACGGTTGTACATGCAGAAAGCGGCCGAAATCAACACCACATCATGAATTTCTTTTTCCGACGCCCCAGCCATACGAGCCTTGGTCACATCGGATTTTAACACGTGCTTACCGCCCTTCTGGACCTTGGATGCAATAGCCAATAAAGTCTTAAGCTTAGTGGAAACAGGGGCGCGTGCCGGATTTTTTAAAGCGGCAGAAACAACTCGTCGTCCTCCGGGAAACAGGTGTTGGGCAGCAGCCCCATGAGACATACTGCAAAAAAAACAGCCGTTTTTTCTTGAGACGTAAGCCGCGATTAATTCGCGCTCACCCGCGCTCAATGTAGAATCGCCTCTTAAAAGCGTCTGGGCCAAAGCCAACAACGGTCCGGCCGACGAAGGGCTAAAGGCAAATAAACTGCGAATTCCAGGCAGTCGACTTGGCAAGCAGATATGAGGCATAGCTTTTCTTTTATTTTAAAAATTAACATCCCAAACCGTCAAGAATACCGGAAATTAAAAATGGCGACTGTTTTAAATTTTTATGACTTAAGTCATAGCGGGAAAAAATTGCGAGTGATACCATACCCTCGTGCCATTTGCGGCTCTCGCCTTCGGGCTTGGACTCTTCGAATCAGCTAGCGGGCTTGCCGTTAGCTTTGCCCGAGGGCTTTACATTAGCGTCGAAATAGGGTTATTACTTCACGTTGTCGTTGGGTTTATCTTTCTGGGGCCCTTGTGCATTTACTTATTGAAACACATCCAGTCCAATAGAAATTCTCCAGAAAAAAATTCAATTCATATCGGGGAAGCAACATTACTGTTGACTGTAATTTCATTGATCACCGGACTGCTCGCCACGGTTCAAGCCGTTTTTTTCAGTCGCGTTTCCCCAATAATGAGATTTGGACATAAATGGGGTAGTTATCTCGCCATCGTTTTAGTTTTAGCCCACATCGTCTATTTCAAGATCCGCAACCGCGCCAAAGGAAAAGCGTTAGAGAGAGAAAGCCGGCAAGGCGCTCGCCCCTGGATTTGGGCCGCCCTGGCCGCAGGGATACCTGTTTGGCTGACTCTGTTGTTGGCCAGCAGCCTCTCAGGACCAGTCTATCATGACGCTTTGCCCCCAGGTTACGATTTAAAATATGGCCCTAATCCCTTCGCTCCTTCTAATGCCACAACCGTATCCAATACCGTCATGGACCCGCGGCGATTGGAAAATTCGAAATCATGCAAGACCTGCCATCCCCAAATTTACAGAGAATGGAAATCCAGCGCCCATCACTGGTCGAGTTCTGACATCGCTTATAAAGCTGTCTCGAATCTGCTTGCCAAAGAGAAAGGTTCTTGGTCGACGAATCGTTATTGCGCCGGTTGCCACGCGCCGGCGGATTTACTTTCTGGAAAATATACCCGCGGGATGATTTTGGGAAAATCCGATTCGAAAGAAGGCTCCTCTTGCGCGTTTTGTCACGGAATCCATCATCTGCACGACGGGACCGAGGGAAACGGAAATTACATATTCTCTCCAGCGCATGATTATTTATTTGCGTATTCTCCTGGCCGCGCCGCTCAAGGAATCAACTCCTTTTTAATCCGCGCCTATCCGCAAGCTCATCAGCATGATTACGCAGGTCCCTTGGAAAAAGATCCCAAACTCTGCTCCAGTTGTCACAAACAATATATCCCGAAAGCAGTCAACAATTATGGATTCGTCCAACTCCAAGACCAATATGATGACTGGCTCAAGGGGCATTACCACCACATTAACCAGCCAAAAAAGACGCTCAATTGCCTTGATTGCCATATGCGCCTTGTTCCTTCTCAAGATCCGGCCAGAAACGCGAAAGGCATGATTCATTCACACCGCTTTATAGCGGCAAATGCCGTTATTCCTTGGCTGCGCCACGATGAAAAACAACAGGAAATGACAGAAGAATGGCTTAAAGGCGAGGCCTCAGTCCCCGAGATACAATCTCGTTGGGCCCAGGGCCCGGCGGTAAAAATTGAAATCAAGGCGCCCCCTTCTGTTTCTCCCAAGAATACGCTTAAGTGGCGCGTCGTCATCACCAACAACAAGGTTGGACACAGTTTCCCGACAGGCCCTCTCGATTTAATCGAGGCATGGCTCGTAGTCACTGTTAGGGATAGAACGGGTAAAGTTATTTATCAGTCTGGAGAAAACTTAGAGAAAGACTCAACCCGTCGGCGCTCGTTTATCCTCCGAGGAATTGGCATCGACCGCCACGGGAAAGAAACAATCACTCGTCACAATTTGTGGGACATGGTCGCCATGAAAGAAAAACGCTCGATTTTTGTCGGCGCTTCTCAAGATGTCTTCTATAAGACATTCATTCCTTCTTTTTGCCGCGGGCCTTTGACTATTAAAGCCGTATTA
>JAKAQV010000058.1 GCA_021819565.1 bacterium
ATCAATTTTCCATGAAAGAGGTTCTGGAAAACCAGGAAAATTTGGATTTAATTCAAGACGAAGCCACTCATCTTTGGATTGGAGACGACGCGGCAGTTCAAGGCGTTATCAGCCTCCGGGAAACTCTCTACTATTCTCAAGCGGTCGTGGTCACGACAGGAACCTTTCTCAATGGCCTCGCCCATATCGGGCTTAACTCTTTTGCCTCCGGCCGATTTGGAGAAAAGCCGGCAACAGAATTGACGAAAAGTATTCAATCTCTCGGCTTTTCTGTGGGCCGCATGAAAACCGGAACGCCGATGCGGATTCAAAGCCGCTCTATCGATTTTTCACAATGCCAAATCCAGGAATCCGACAATCCTCCAAAACCCTTTTCGCATTCAAACGCACGCATTAGCAACCAGCTTCTGTCTTGTTTTATCACTTACACCAATGAAGACACCCATCGCGTCATCTCCCAGTCTTTAGACCGCTCGCCGCTTTATTCCGGGGTCATCAAATCCATCGGTCCGAGGTATTGCCCTTCGATCGAAGACAAGGTCGTCAAATTTCCGCACAAAGAAAGACACATCGTCTTTCTGGAACCCGAGGGATATCACACCAATGAAATTTATGTCAATGGCTTGTCGACCAGCCTTCCGGAAGACGCTCAAAGAGAAATCTTAACCACGATTGCCGGATTAAAAAATGCCCATATCATGCGCCCCGGATACGCGATTGAATATGATTACTGTCCGCCGACCCAGCTAAACCCGAGCTTGGAAACTAAAAACATCTCAGGACTTTATTTCGCCGGACAAATTAATGGAACCACCGGCTATGAAGAAGCCGCGGCCCAGGGCCTTATTGCGGGAATCAACGCCGCCTTAAAAATAAAAGGGGAACCGCCTTTTATTCTATCCCGAGATGAAGCTTATATTGGGGTTCTCATCGACGATTTAGTCACCAAGGGAGTCGACGAGCCTTACCGTATGTTTACTTCCCGCGCCGAATACCGCATTAGTCTTCGCGCCGACAATGCGGATTTAAGGCTAATGGAAAAAGGCCGCCGGCTAGGACTTATTGCCGACTCTTTATTCGATTCTTTTAAGCGCTACCGCGAAAGCGTTCAAGAAAACCGGCAGTATTGCGATTCCGATCTTTATCCCTGGTCCATGAAACAAGCGCAAGAAGAAAAGGAAATAGAAAAAAGTTACGCGGGATACCTTGCGCGCGAAAAACAAATTGCCGAGAAGCTTCAGAAACTTGAACACGTCCGCATACCCGATTCCATTTCTTATCTTTCGATTCCAGCCTTGGGTCTTGAAGCGCGGCAAAAACTGGACCGCATCAAACCTAAAACCCTTGGGCAAGCCAGCCGTATTCCCGGAATGTCTCCCTCCGACATTCAAATTCTTTGGGTGCTCGTGGAGAAAAGCCGGATGCAAAATGAAACTGAAATACCGGCCGGAAATATCTGTTGAGATGAAGCAAACGAATCTTGAGACTCAACGCCTTTATGACTGGGCCGCGCTGACAGGATTTCTCGATGAATGGAACGTCTCTTTAAGCGAAGAAAAGAAAAAACAGATCGAAAGCTACCTTAATCTGGTCGCATATCACGATCTGGAAGCGGGACTGACCGCAGACATTTCTCCGCAAAATCTTCTCTTGCGCCATGCGGCGGACGCCTTGGCCTGCCTGCCCATCCTTAAACGCATTCAAAATACCGTATCCCCTGATAAAATTTTACGAGTCGCCGATCTTGGATCCGGCGCCGGCTTTATCGGCATTGTCGTTAAAATCGCTTGCCCGGAAATCAATATGACCTTAATTGAGCCTTTAAAGCGCCGCTTTGACTTTTTAAATCTTGCGCTCATCGCCCTAGGCCTTAAAGAAATTCATCTCATTAAAAAGCCAATCAGGGTCAATCAAGAGCCTTTTATCTTTGACATCGTCATTGAAAGGGCGGTGGCTCCGCTTGAGAAAGCGGCAAAAATAGTCGAACCGCTTTTAAGGCCCAAGGGATTTTTCATCGCCTATCAAAGCCAAAACTCAGGCGACAGACCCATGTCGGCCGATAACGCCGAACCCGCTTTACCGCTAGAAATCAAGGAAAAATTGAACTACCGCCTTCCCGCGGATGACAAAAATCGCTATCTTATTATTTGCCAAAGAGGGGACTAATCCATGCAAATGCTCAATCGCTACTTTACGCCGTTTGCCTTAATTCTGATTTTATCGGCCATTTATTTTAGCCAGCCCGATCCCCGCGACTACAAATTGTCTCTGCTCATCTTACTGACCTCCATTCTGGTAAACTGGTGGTTGTCCAAAAACATTTACCGAATTCCGCGCCTCGCCCGCCATATCCGCAAAATTCAAGTTTGGATCAACTTCATTTGGGCTGTTCCGCTTTTTTATCTCCTTCAGCCGTATTGGGGGCCGATGTGGCTTCTTTTTGTCATGGCTCCAGTGACCGCGGCTCTCTATTTCACTTTTTGGCAAACCTGCTTAACCTCGACTTTTGTCTCTTCAACGATGCTCGCTATTTATTGGAAACGCGGGGTTTTTGACGGAGGCCCGGCCGCGGGCATGGCTTTTGTCGAAGCGGCATTTATCGTCATCTTTTCTCTTTTCATTCATGGACTAGCCCAAGCGGCTCTAAGACTGAGAGACGCCAATATTAGCCGCTAATTCAACTTTGATCCCCCAATGGACATATCCTTAAGGCTACGAATCCTTATTTGGATTACCGTCATTTCACTGTGGGGAACGATGCTCTACCAGGACATCGGCCAAAGCTCTTATTTAGGAAAGAAAATTTTTTCGGAAGGCGCTTCTAAAACGGGAGACAAAGATTATGTCGATCCTGAAAAACTCGCCGCGGCCGGAGCGGCGGCCGGAGAAGCCCTAGCGCAATCTGAAAAAGCCTCCGGAATTGATTCTCCCTCTTCTCTGGATCTCATAACCCCAATCAAAGGCGCGGAACCGGACTATGAAACAGCTCAAACCCATCATCCGCAAAGCTCTCAACCGGTCCAAGATGAGTCGTCTTCGCTAAGCGCAGTCGAACCTTCCGCCCCCAATGGTTTTTTTCTCGTAGAGAGTAAGCATTTTAATATTTACTCTGAAGGACGCCCGCCCAGCAAAAGCTTTGTCTCCATGGCCGAAGATCTGCACAAAAACCTGATGCTCGATCTAGCCGCCTTTTCTCCTTGGGCCGAAGAAGGACGCGTCAGCATTTTTTTATTCCAAGATGCCAAGAGTTATCACTTAGTCACCGGCCGCCCGGAGTGGTCGGGCGGAGCCAGCGCGGTCTCCGAAAGAAAAATCTACGTCTATAAAAGCCGGGAATTAACGGGAATTCTCGCCCATGAGCTTTGCCATATTTATTATGACGGATTTTATATCGGCGGCCACTCCGACCCCTTATGGCTGAGCGAAGGCATGGCCACGATGATTCAAGTCGAAAGAGGCTTTGCCAGGCCCCAATGGCTGCGGGATAATCTCAAGGTCATTGAAGAGGGGGGAGGATATTCTCTTAAAGATTTAATGGCGGTCACGACCATGGGAAACGCTCCCACTTCCGAAATTCAATTGTGGTATGCCGAGTCCTATAGCCTGGTGCATTATTTATTTCGCGAACATTATCCCAGCATGTTCTACCGATTCTCCAAATATATCCGAAACGGCTATCCCGTCCGGTCCAGCCTCTACCAGGCTTACGGAATGCCGTTTAACAAGATCAGTTCTCTTGAATACGCCTGGCGCGCGAGCCTAACGGGAAAAATTCCATCCTTATCCGCCGCGGACTAAATCATTAAAGTTCCGCGAAAAATTTTTCGCGTCAAGACATGGGCCTTGACAAAAACGAGTTTGTCCTCTATACTGATTTCGCTGTGGTAAAAAATGTTAAAAAAATAAATAAAGTGGTAAATAGTGTAAAATAGTCCATTCATGACATTATTAATCGGCCGCTACGAATACAGACTCGACCCCAAAAATCGCCTGGGAGTTCCGCCTAAATTTCGAGAAGCGTTAAATGCGGAGAAAGGAAACCGCTTCTATATCACCAGCGGACTGGAGGAATGCCTTTATCTCTTTTTACCGTCTCAATGGAATCGCCTTTTAGAGAACGATCTTCAAGCCCTTTCCCTGGCGAAAACGGAAGAAGAACGCGCTTTTAAAAGAAAATTTTTCTCAGAAGCGGTCGAAGTCGAGTTAGACGGGGTAGGGAGAATTCTCATTCCTCAATACCTCAAAGAGCACGCCCACTTAAACGGCCCGGTTCTCGTTCAAGGCGCTGGCACTCGCGGCGAAATATGGGGTCTTTCAAATTGGAAGAGCTACCACAGAAAAAAAGCCGAGCCCGCTTATCGTCTGGCGACTAAAAGCCTAAGAATCTAAATGAGCGTTATGCTTTATTCCCATAAACCCATCATGGAGAGAGAAATCTCTCAACTGATTCTGCGAGATCCAGATGGGCTTTATCTCGACGCCACCGTGGGACTGGGCGGACACTCAAGCAAAATCACCGGCTTTCTTAAGGACGGAAAACTGCTGGGACTTGATCAAGATTCAGAGGCTCTTCTTTACGCCGAACAAACCCTCGCTCCTTTTCAAGGAAAATTTTATCTCGTTGAAGCCAACTTCAAAGACTCCGAGTCAATTTTAAAAGAAAGGGGTTTTTTGCCTTTGACGGGCGCTCTCTTTGATCTTGGGGTCAGCTCTCTTCAATTGGATAATCCCCGCAAAGGGTTTAGTTTTAGAGAAGACGGCCCGCTCGATATGCGCTTCTCCCCAAAAAATCCCTTGACCGCCGCGATGATCGTCAACCGCTGGCCGGAAGGGCAGATTTGCCAAATTCTAAAGGAATACGGGGAAGAGCCCTTGGCCCCAAAAATCGCCAAACAAATAGTTCTGGAGAGAAAGACAAAGCCCATTGAGACGACCAAAGAGCTTGCGGCTCTGATTTCTCGCATTGGATTTCACGGAAAAATTAACCCCGCAACCCGGACCTTTATGGCGCTTAGAATCGCGGTCAATGGAGAGTTAGACGGTATTGAACCGGGAATTCGAGGATGTTTTTCCTGCCTTAAAAAAGGCGGACGCATGGCCATTCTGACCTTTCACTCGCTGGAAGACCGCATCGTCAAAAATCTGTTTCAAATTTTTGTCTCTGAAGGCAAAGGCCAATTTGTCGGCGAAAAGCAAACACGTCCAAGCCAAGAGGAAATTCAAGACAATCCGCGAGCAAGAAGCGCTAAACTTCGCGTTATGGAGAAAATAAATGAAAAATGAGAATTCTCTGCACGGGTCTTGCCTTCTGCCTTACCCGCACGCGCAATATCAAACGCGCCCAATCGTCAGCTTGGTTTATTTGGAAAATGCGGGGCTTGGCGCCTATGTTTGGAAGCGAATATTTCTAAAGGAGGTAAACAAAATCCACTAATAATCTACAATACAAAATGAGCGTTTGACCCCACGAAAAGCGGGGAAATAAAAATTGAGGGAATGGGCTTATGAAAAAAGATTTTATTTCGGGAAAATTGTTGTTCGGGCTAGCCTTGGGAATTCTTCTGATTGCCTGGGAAAGGATAGAGGCGACTGAATTGGGCTACCGGGTCGAAGAGGGGAGAAAATCTATAGAAGCTTTGCAATCCCAGGAGTCCCTTTTAGAGAAGCGTCTTGAAACCGCATCATCTCCTTTCGCCTTGGCGAGACTCGCAAGCGAAAAACTCCAGATGTCTCCGGCGCCGCTCAAATCCATTAAATTTATGGATTCGCCGCCCGCCCCGGAAATAGCCTCTTCCCAAGGTTTCCCCAACTCTCTGTGGAACAAATTTAAATTTTGGCGGCATTCATAACCGCATAGAATTCTAATGTCGCCCAAAAAGAGAATTTCTCTAGTCTCTCTTTTCTTTCTTTTGCCCGTAATTCCGCTTCTGCTTCGGCTATTGCAACTGCAGGTCAGAGACCACGCCCAATTAAGCCTCAAAGCCGACAAAGAATTTTCGCGGACTTTGTGGGAAGTTTCCCCGCGGGCCGACATTACCGACAGAAAAGGAAATATTCTAGCGGAATCTCTTCCGGTCTGGCGTCTTTTCGCGGACAAAAAAATGATTCGAAATCCGGATTCCATCGCCAGAAAAATCTCAAGAGTCATAAAAGAAACCCCGCAGGAAATAGTCAGGCGTTATAAGTCCGAGAAACGTTTTCCCACGCTCGCCGATTCACTCTCATATGATCAAGCCGAGACTATCGAAAAAATGAAGATTTCAGGACTGGGGCTTTCACTCAGAGAACGCCGATTCTATCCCAACGGCTCGCTGGCGAGCAACATTTTGGGAAAAGCCTCCCACGGGCAAGGCCTCTCCGGAGTGGAATTATCTTGGAATGAGCGACTCAGCGGAGAACCGCAAAAATTAAGAGTCATTCGCGACGGCTCCGGAAAAATGATTTATCTTAACGCCGATAATTCCGGGTTCACCCCAAAACCGCTGACATTAACCATCGACCGGGATATCCAGTATATCGCGGAAGAAGCCCTCGACTCGGCCGCAAAATCTCTTTCCATTAAAAGCGGAACCGTATTGATCGAAGATTCCCAGAACGGGCAAATGCTCGCGATGGCCTCATTTCCGCGAAGCGCGCTTAAAAATCCGGCGATCCAAGACACCTATGAGCCGGGTTCGGTGCTTAAGCTCGTCACCGCGACAGCGGCCCTTGAAAATAAAGTCGTTTCGCCGAGCGAGCAGATTTTTTGCGAAAACGGAAGTTTCGCCATCACCCCCAGAGTCACTATTCATGACGATGAACCGTCTCAATACCTGACACTCTCTGGAATTTTAGAACGCTCCTCCAATATTGGAATATCAAAAGTCGTCTTGAGAGTCGGCAAACCCTCTTTTTATAGAATGCTCCGCGCCTATGGGTTTCTCAACAAGACAGGAATTCGTCTTCCCGGTGAAGCCGCGGGAGACTGGAAACTCTTTTCTAAGCGAGGAGAGATTTCTCTAACTTCCGCCTCCTATGGATATGGAATCGCCGTCACCCCGATTCAAGTCCTTGCGGCTTATAACAGCGTCGCGACCAGAGGACTTCTCATGCAACCCTTGATCTCGACAGAGGAATCTCCGGTAACGGTCAGAAAAGTCGCCTCATCTTCGACGCTAGATACCCTCACCCAGTTTTTAGAAAATGTGGTTAAACGCGGAACGGGAACCTTAGCTCAAATTCCCGGATATCCGGTCGCGGGAAAAACGGGAACCTCTCATCAGATAGATCCAAAAACTAAAAAATATTCGCGCACGAATTACAACGCTTCTTTTGTCGGATTTTTGCCAGCCAATCATCCTCTATGGACTATTTTAGTGGTCTTAAACGGGCCGAAGGGCAGCTATTACGGAGGGCAAGTATCCGCTCCGGTTTTTTCCGAAGTCGCCAGACGCATGATCGCGCTCAAGGGTTTAGCCCCGGAGCCAAGCCTGGATAATCAAGAGGCTAAGACGCCAAGAACTGTCGCCGCCCTCAATCCTATCCACTAAGATGAACAAAAAATCTTTCGCTTCTCTTAAAACGCTGACAAAATCCGTGCCAATGATTGGAGAACTCAAAAATCCAGGACAAATTATCACAAGCCTGGCCCATGATTCGAGAAAGGTTAAGGCCGGAAGCCTTTTTTTCGCCTTATCAGGAAGCCAAACAGACGGATTTCTCTATGCGCGGCAAGCCGTCAAAAAAGGCGCCGCGGCGGTACTCAGCGAAAAAGCGCAGCCGGCCGATATAAAGACCAATTGGATCCAAACACGCAATGCCGTTGAGTCCATGGGAAAAGTGTCCAATATTTTCTTTCAAGACCCGTCTTCCGCCCTGCGGATTATTGGAGTTACCGGAACCAATGGAAAAACGACCGTCACTTATTTTTTAGAGTCGATTTTAAAAGAAGCGAAAAAAAAACCGGGGGTAATTGGGACAATTTCCTATCGCGGCCCCGGCCTTTCTCCGTCGAAAGCCGTTAATACCACGCCTTCTTCGTTAGAACTTCTTGAGATTCTCGCTCACCTGAGAGATTCGAAAGCGACCGATGTCGCGATGGAAGTCTCATCTCACGCCTTAGCGCTTGGGAGAGTCGAGGAAATTAATTTCGATACCGCCATTTTCACGAATTTAAAGCGCGATCATCTCGACTTTCACAAAACCATCCACGCTTATTTTAAAGCGAAATCCCACCTTTTTGAGCTTTTATCGCAATCGAAAAAGCCCGTCAAAACCGCGGTCATCAACACAGACGACCCTTGGGCTAAAAAACTGAGGCCTCTCATTAAGCATTGCCGCATTGTGTCTTACGGTCTAAAAGGCTCGGAAGATATTTCCGCCCAAGATATCCGAGCAAGTCTTGATGGAACCACATTTATTCTCAAACTTGGAAAAAAATTTTTTCCAGTCTCTCTCAAATTAATGGGAGAGCATAATATCTTAAACGCGATGGCCGCATCAGGCGCGGCCTATGCCATGGGAATCAAGGAAAAATGGATACTCGCGGGACTCGAAAATTTAAGATGCGTTCCAGGGCGACTAGAAGAAATTCCATCTTCCAAGCCTTTTAAGGTTTTTATCGACTTCGCCCATACCGACAGCGCTCTTAAAGCCGTTCTCAGTCAGCTTCGCGCGCTGACCCAGGCCCGTCTCATTACGGTTTTTGGCTGCGGCGGAGACAGAGACAAGACCAAAAGAGCCCCCATGGGGGAAATAGCGGCGAAATTCAGCGATTGGACCATCGTCACCAACGACAATCCAAGAAGTGAAAACCCCTTGGAAATACTGGCCGACATCGAAGCGGGAATTAAGAAGGCCGGACAAAAAAATTATAGAATGATTCCGGATCGCGCCAAAGCCATTGAAAAAGCCATCTCCTTGGCTCGAGCGCAAGACATCGTTCTCATCGCCGGAAAAGGGCATGAGGCGTATCAAATCCTCAATGGAAAAACGATTCCTTTTAACGATAAAGATGTCGCGAAAAAAGCGCTAAGACAATCATGAAACTCGATATCCGATGGGGAGACGCGGCCCGATTTGCGGGAGGACGTTTAGCTTCGGGCTTGGCCGACGATATACTCGATTCTATTTCCACCGACACCAGAACCATTAAAAATGGGGAAGCCTTTTGGGCGCTTCAAGGCGAAAAATATGACGCCCATTCTTTTCTAGACCAAAAGCTGGCTCAAAAGGCCTCCGGCTGGATCGTCGAAGAATCAAAATTGCCGAACTTAAAACCGCCTTTGCCGCCGCATCTCATTGCCGTTCCCAATTCCCTTCGGGCATTACAAGCCCTCGCCGCTCATCACCGAAAAAGATTCGATATCCCGGTCATCGGCGTAACCGGTTCCAACGGAAAAACGACGACCAAAGAAATGATTAAATCCATTCTCGGCGAATTAGGCCCTGTTTGCGCCAGTCCGGGAAACTGGAACAATCAAATCGGAGTGCCGCTTTCGGTTCTCAATCTCGACTCAAGCCACCGCTGGGCGGTTTTTGAATTGGCGGATTCCCATCCTGGCGATATCAAGGAAATATCTCAAATCGCGCAGCCAACCATCGCGGTCTTTACCAATATCGGCCCCGATCATATCGAGTTTTATGGAAACATGGAAGCTAATTTCAAAACGAAACTGGAACTTCTAGATTTCCTTCCGCAAGACGCTTCCGTGATCATTAACGGAGACGATCCCTGGCTGTCGAGTCTCGAAGGCCGCCTGGGGGGAAAAGCGGTCACTTTTGGAGAAGCCCCTCTGTCTCGGGTTCGATTTTCCAATCATGAAATCATCATCGACCGCCATAAAATCATCGTCGAGCTAAAAGCCTTCGGCAAATTAAGCCACTACAACGCTGCGGCAGCGGCCGCCGCCGCTTGGGCGCTGGGGATTAATCCGGAGACCATTAGAGCGGGGCTAGAGAAGTATCAACCTTCCGCGATGAGAATGGAAAGATTATCCCACCCCAGCGGATGCGAAGTCGTTTTAGACGCTTATAACGCCAACCCCGCCTCCATGAAAGCTTCGATTGAATCATTTATCGCGGAATTTCCCGATAAGAAAAAAATCCTGGTTTTGGGAGACATGAAAGAACTCGGAGAACAATCGGCGAATTTTCACGCGGAGTTGGGAGATTGGCTCTCAACTTTGCCCATCTCTGAAATTTATCTCGCTGGACCGGAGATGAAAGCGGCCGCGGAAAGCCTCTCAAGAAGAAAGCCTCCCATCGCTTTGTTTTATGAGGAAAATCCATCGAACTGGATTAAGAATCTCAAGAAATCGCTGAAAAAAAACTCCGCCTGCCTTTTTAAGGCTTCGCGCGCGATGAAACTTGAAAACGTCTACGCGGATATTTCAAAACCCGAAACCAAATAAATGCTTTATCTTCTCGCCGCGTTCAAAAAAACTTCCGGCGTTTTTAACATCTTTGAATACATCACTTTTAGAGCCGCCGGGGCCGCGGTCACGTCTTTAGTTCTTTCCCTCTTGATTGGCCCGTATTTTATCGATTTTCTCCGCAAAAAAAAGATGGGGCAAATCCAAAGAAAGGACGGCCCTCAAAGCCATCTGCCCAAACATGGAACCCCCACCATGGGGGGAGTGTTGATTTTCTTCGCCGTCTCTTTGTCCGCTGTTTTATGGATGCGCCCCGATGACCGCTTCACTCACTTAATGCTTATTGCTTCGGCTATTTTGGCCGCTCTTGGATTCTGGGATGATTATGTCAAGTTTTCAGCTAAAAACCCCTCTGGAATCAGCTCGCGCTCAAAATTTCTGATTCAATCGGCCAGCGCGCTTCTGATTGTCTTTTATCTCGCCCTTTTTCCTCCCAACCCTGAATATGCGACCATCCTAAGCGTTCCTTACGGCAAGGAAATTTTTATAGATCGGA
>JAKAQV010000059.1 GCA_021819565.1 bacterium
AATCGGCGCGTTTTCAAGGCTTTCCAATGTGGAAATTGGATCGGAATGCGAGATCGAAATGTCCCGGCTTGATTCCTGCCGGATTTTGGAAAAAAGCGAAATCGGGCCCTTTTCTCATATTCGGCCCGATTCCGTCGTCGGCCCCAAAGCCCGCGTCGGCAATTTTAGCGAGATCAAGGCTTCCCGGATCGGAATGGGCTCCAAGGTCAGCCATCTCAGCTATATCGGGGATGCGGAGATCGGAGATGAGGTCAATGTCGGCGCGGGAACCATTACCTGCAATTTCGACGGAAAGAAGAAAAATCAGACCGTGGTCGAGACCGGCGCGTTTGTCGGCTCCAATGTCAACCTGGTCGCTCCGGTCAAGGTCGGGCGTTATGCCCGAATTGCCGCGGGCTCGACCATTACCGAAAACGTTCCCGCCAAGGCCTTGGCCATCGCGCGAGAGCGGCAAATTAACAAGATATAGAGTCAACCCATGCCTAAACTAACGGTGGATATTCCGCTCAACAAAAAACAATACCACAATCATCGCCTGGGGCCGTCTAGGACCTTCGTGGGGCTTAAGGTTTTTTCCGGAAACTCCAATCGCCCGCTGGCCGAGGCCATCTGCCGCTATTTAGGCATTTCCTGCGGAAACGCTTCCGTCTCGCGTTTTGCCGACGGCGAGATCAACGTTCAAATCAACGAAAATGTCCGCGGGGTGGATTGCTATCTCATTCAGCCCACCTGCCGCCCGGTCAACGAGAATTTGCTCGAGCTGTTGATTATGATCGACGCTTTAAGGCGCGCTTCCGCCGGCAGAATTACCGCGGTCGTTCCTTATTTCGGATACGCCCGCGCCGACAGAAAAACCTCGCCCCGGGTTCCTATTTCCTCGAAATTAGTGGCCAATCTGATTACGACCGCGGGCGCCAACCGCGTCATCACGATGGATCTTCATGCGGCCCAAATTCAGGGCTTTTTCGATATTCCCGTCGATCATCTCTTTGCCGCGCCCATCATCCTTGATTATATCGCCAAGAAAAATCTAAAAAATCTGGTCGTCGTCAGTCCGGATGTCGGCGGGGTTGAGCGCGCGCGCGCTTTCGCTAAAAGGCTTCCAGCCCAGCTGGTGATTGTCGACAAAAGGCGTCCGCGCCCGAACGAAGCCTCGGTGTACAACATTATCGGCGACATCAATAAAAAGAACGCGATTATTTTAGATGACATGATCGATACCGGCGGCACCTTGGTCAAGGTGGCCGAGAGGCTTAAATCCGAGGGGGCTCTCAAAGTCTATGCCGCCTGCATTCACGGGGTCTTGTCCGGACAGGCTTCGGAACTCATTAGACGGTCCATGCTTGAGGAGTTGATTCTCACCGATTCAATCCCTTTTACGGGGGAGGCGACGGATAAAATCAAGATTTTGTCGATTGCCCCACTGATGGGAGAAGCGATCGCGAGAAATTATAAAGGGGAATCTATTAGCGCTCTTTTTATATAATAATAGGACAGAGGGGATAAAAATGGAAGAATTGGAATTAGCCGCAATTAAACGAGACGGGAAATCATCGAAGAAACAGCTTTCGGGTTTGCGCGGGAGTTTTAATATCCCCGCGGTTATTTATGGAGAGGGAAAACCGCCCTTTTCAGTTTCGCTGGATGAGCGGAATTTGTTGGCGATGCGCAAAAAAGGCGGTTTAAACGCCGTCATCCATTTAAAAATCGAGGGCAATGGAACGGAGACCGTGATCTTAAAAGACTTGCAGCGCCATCCGGTCAGCGAGCGCCCCATCCACGCGGATTTTCAGAGAATTTCTCTGACCAGAAAAATCGAGGCGAAGGTTCCTCTTCATATCATTGGAGAGGCTTCCGGAGTTAAAAACTCGGGCGGAATCCTTCAGCACGAACTTCGCTTCTTGTCCATTCGGGCTCTTCCCACCCATATCCCTGCCTCTATCGAGGTGGACGTGTCTTCCTTGGAAATCAACCAGCATTTATCGGTCAAAGACTTAAAGGTTCCCTCCGATGTCGAGGTTCTTGATTCTGCCGAACATCGCGTGGTGCACGTTTCGACCTTCAAAGAAGAAGTGGCGGCGGCTCCCGTCGCGGTTGAGGCCGCGGCCGCCGGCGCTGCGGCTGCCGAGCCCGAAAGCAGCTCGACGAAGGGCAAGAAAGACGAAGAAGGCAAACTGGCGAAGGAAACCAAGGCCCCCGCTGCTGGCGGCGATGCCAAGGCCGCGGCGGCTAAGGGACCTGAAAAGGGTAAAGAAGCCCCCAAGAAGTAGAGAAAAGATTTGCCTGGCGTGCGCGTCATCGTGGGCCTTGGAAATCCCGGCGCGCGCTATGCCCAGACTCGTCATAATGCCGGCTTTATGCTGGTGGATGCCTTGTCTGAAGGCGCTTCTTGGAAATCATGGCCCGGCGAGCTTGGCGACTATTTGGTGATGCCCGACTTTATTTTGGCCAAGCCTCTGACCTATATGAATGAGTCCGGGCGTTTTGCCGCGGCTCTCTCGCGCTTTTATAAAATCCCGCCTTCCGAATTCTTGGTTTGTTTTGACGACATGTCCATTCCCCTGGGGCAAATTCGGATTCGGGAAGAAGGTTCCTCGGGAGGGCATAATGGGATGCGCTCGATTGCCGAGGAACTCAAAACCGATAAAATTCCGAGATTGAGATTGGGAATCGGCCCGCGACCCCCGATGATTGACGGGGCATCCTTTGTCTTGGGAACTTTTACGAAAGAAGAACGTTCTCTCTTGGAACGGATGATTGCCGCGGCAAAAGAAGCCGTTCTTTTGGCGGTTAAAGAAAGGGATATTGCCCGGGCGATGTCCCGTTATAACGCGCGAAGCGATTGATATGAAATCCTTGTCTGAGTTCGTTCTTGGCCTCATTTTCTTGGGCTTGGGTTTGGGTTATCTTTATCGGCCCGATATCATCAGCCGGATCAATTCTTTTTTTCGCGAGACCGTCTTTAACGACGCCTATTTCAATCTCGAACGCAAAAAATGGGGCGTTTTTTTCCTGCTCCTTTCTCTGCTTTTTCTCTATGTGAGTTGGGGAGGCTAATATGGAACTAAATGAATCTTTAAAAGATGTCGCGCGCGAAGGCCTTGATTGGATTCAAAAAAATCGCCCGAAAGGCGTTGAGGTCGAAATTTATCTCTCGCGGGCCAAGGAAAGAGGAGCTGAGTTTAGGGAAGGCAAGCTCAACGGAATCCAATACGATTCTTCGGAAGGAGTCGGGCTCAGGGTTTTTAAGGAAGGGCGAATCGGTTTTGCCTCGGCATCTAAGATTTCAATTGACAGAATCAAGGAATTGTATGCCATGGCCTTGGCGCATACCCCGTATCTGGAACAAGACGCTCATAAGGGTTTTCCCAAGCCCGTCATCGCCAAGGAAAATGGGGCATGGGTTAAAACCCTCAAGGACCGCTCTCTTTTCGGGGAAGACTGGGAGATTTTATTTCCCCGACTTGAGATTATGCAGCAAACGGCTCTTAAAGTTCCGCGCGTTGTTTCCGCTTTGCGCGCGGGATACGGAGAGATGGAGTCCGAAGTGGCGATTGAAAATACCTTGGGGGTTTCGGTCTATGAAGCGGGAACCTCGGTCAGCGCGGGGGTTTCCGTGATGGCCAAGGACTCTTCCGAAGTTCAGGTGGGCTCCGCTTTTCAGTCTTCCCGCCGCAAAGAGGCCTTGGATTTTCAAAAAATTGGACAAGAAGCGGCCGAGAGAGGCGTTTGCCTTCTGGGATCGAAAAAAATATCCTCGTCCCATCGTTCGGTTATTTTCCCGCCCATGGTCGCGGTTGAATTTCTTGAAATCGTTTCCGACCTTCTGTGCGCGGATCAGATTCAGCGAGGGAAATCGCTTTTGGCCGGGAAATTGGGAGAAAAGGTTGCCGCGCAGTCGGTGTCGTTGATGGATGATCCCTGGATGGAGGCCGGGCTTGGAAGTTCTCTTTATGACGACGAAGGCCTTCCGACCGCTCCTAAAACGATGATCGACGGCGGAGTCTTAAGAGAATACTTTTATGATTTTTATACCGCCCAAAAAGAAGGGCGCGCTTCCAACGGAAGCGCTTCTCGCGGTTCTTTTAAGGGGCTTCCCAGCCCGTCTTCTTCTAATTTCTATTTGAAGCCGGGCGGCCTTTCCTACGAGGAAATGATTTCTCAAACCTCTCGCGGAATCGTTTTAATGGAGGTGATGGGAATGCATATGGCCGATCCTATCTCCGGAGAATTTTCGGTGGGGGCCTCGGGCTTGGCCGTTGAGCGCGGGCGCGTGACCCATCCCGTCAAAAATGCGATGATTTCCGGAAACATCCTTGATATCCTCAGGGGAATCGACGGAATCGGCTCGGATTTAACTTTCTTTGGAAGCACGGGCTCTCCGACTTTCCGAGTTCAGTCTTTGATGGTGGCCTAGGCCCAAAGTTTACTGCAAAATAAAAGGCGCGGAATTATCGTTGTTTTCGTTTTCTAAATCCGAATTAGGGTTTTGATTTTGCGTCGGCGATGAGATGGCGGGAGTCGCGGCGGGTAAGGCTTGGGGCAAGGCCCCTGGGGATGAGGCGGTTGAAGAAATAGGAATGTTTTCTCCGGCGCTTTCCGCCTCGGCTTTTTTCTGGGTTTTAAAGAGAACTTCAAGCTGAGGGCCCAAGGGTTGCGAGTGATCAAGGGGGCAATAGGTTCGGGGCTCCATGTTTTGTAAATAAGCTTCTAAAAAAACGTTTCCGCGCGGGCAACTGGGCAGAGCCAAAAATCCGCTGACCTTGTCGATGGGGCGAAAGACAATTTTATCCGGCGGGGTAAAATCTTCTTTGGGCGTTCCCTTGAGAATTTGAGACATAATTTCCGTCCACCAGGGAACGACCGTCGAGCCTCCGGTGATATCGGAGGGTCGTCCAAGAGAAGTGAAATCGTCATATCCCATCCAGGCTGCCGCGACCAGGTTCGGGGTAAATCCGACAAACCACAAATCTTTATTGTCGTTGGTCGTTCCCGTTTTTCCGGCCACCGCGCGGCCGATTCTGCGGGCGTATCTTCCGGTTCCGTGCTGGACGACGCCTTCAAGCAGATAGGTGATGAGATAGGCCAATTGCGGAGACATGGCGGATTTTTCGATAGGCACATGCTCTTCAAGAACTCGCCCGTTTCTGTCTTCCACTTTTTCGATTGTGTAGGGAACGACATGAATGCCGCCATTGGCGAAGGTTCCAAAGGCGTTGGCCATTTCAAGAGGGCTGACGACTGAAGATCCCAGGCCCAGGGACGGGACCGAATCCAAATGCGAATAGATGCCCGCGCGGTGGGCCAAGCTGACGACCAAGGGCGCGCCGATTTGCATGATCAGTTTTATTGAAACGACGTTTCGAGATTCCTCCAGCGCGCGCCTTAAGGTAATGATTCCGAAAAATTTGCTGTCAAAATCGTTGGGAACCCAGATTTTAAAATCCGGGGAGCTCGCGAAAGGCTGGGTGGCCAGGTTAATCGAGTATTGATCGGTGGCCCCTTCAAGAAGCCGCCAATCCCGGCCGTCGTAGTAATAGGCGACGGGGCTGTCGTTGATAAGAGTGCTGGCGGTCATCCCCGAGTTTAGGGCCGCGGCCCAGACAAAGGGCTTAAAAGTTGAACCCGGCTGTCGGCGGGCTTGAGTGGCGCGGTTAAAAACGGAATTTCCGCGTCCGCCGATCATCGCCCTTACGGCCCCGGTTTTAACGTCGAGTAAAATATAAGCGCCTTGGATGGGGCCTAAGGTCGCGGTGGAAGCGGCGATTCCCTGTTTGGCCAGTTCCGCGTCTTTTTGTTCGCGCCTTTTTGCCGCGGCTTCGTCAAAGGTGGCGAGATGCTTTTCCATCGCTTGCTCGGCGATTTGCTGCATGTCTAAATTGAGAGTCGTATAAACCTTAAGCCCGCCTCTCCAGACGGCGTTGGTGCCGTATTCCTGTTCCAAACGCTGCCGGATATGCTCGACAAAAAAAGGAGCCATGGTTCCCGGCCCGACCGGTCGGCTGGTGGGAATGGGGGCGTTATTGGCGTCTTCTTTTTCTTTTTCCGTGATCATCCCCTGTTCGAACATTCTCTGCAAAACGACCGCGCGCCGCTTTCGGGAGCGATTGGGGTGGCGAAAGGGGGAATTCCATCGCGGCGAGCGGACCAGCCCCGCTAAAAGTGCGCAGTCGGGAAGGGTCAGCTGGGAAACGTCTTTTCCGAAATAAATTTTGGCCGCCGATTGGACTCCGTAAGCGCCCTCCCCGAAGTAAACTTGATTTAAATAAAGTTGAAGGATCTCTTCTTTCGAGAAATTGCGTTCGATTTGAATCGCCAGCAGAACTTCTCGTATTTTGCGGGCAATCGTTCGCTGCGGAGTTAAAAAGACCTGCTTGGCCAATTGCTGGGTGATGGTGGAGGCCCCTTGAACGATTCTTGCGTGCAAAAAATCGATGAGAGCCGAGCGGATGATCCCCTTTGGCGAAATTCCCCAGTGATGAAAGAATTGGTCGTCTTCGACCGCGATCACCGCGTTTTGAATATCCACCGGAATTTTGTTGAGGGTCAAAAGGGTCCGCCTTTGAATGGAGAGGTTCGCGATGGTTTTTCCGTTGACGTCAAAAATTTTGGTCGTCAGCGGGGGGGTATAATTTTCAAGAGCGCGAATGTCAGGGAGCCCCATTAAAAGACGGCGAAGGGTCCAGGAACCCGCGACGATGGACACAAAAATCAGGAGAAAGAGAAAATAAAAATGTCGCCGCGGCATATTTTGGCTTTTATTAAATTTGGTGGCGCGTACGGGATTTGAACCCGTGGTCTCTGCCTTGAGAGGGCAGCGTCCTGGGCCGCTAGACGAACGCGCCGTTGAAGTTTATCTTAACATTTTTCCCTCTGAAAATGGATTTCTTCGAGGATTGGGAAAATTCATTTTCCAAAAAATCATTGGTTTTAAGTGTGCGCTTTTGTGTGCGTTTTTGACATCGGAGGCGCTATGAAAACGCAAGAGCGCCTTTTAGATCAACTTGAGCGAGTGATCGCCGCCTATCGCAACCAGCGGAGCGGCGAACCCTTAAGCCCAGGGACGGCAGACGGTTATCGCAACGCTTTTGCGGCGCTTTGTCGCGAGGTCGTTAAAGCCCATCCAGAGCGAGCGCTCCAAAGTCTTAGTGATTTTAAGGTTGAGGACTTCCAAGACTTGCGAAAAAGCCTGGACTTGCGGCAAGCCGCAGGTGAAATCAAAACTCGGACTATTCGAGTTTCACTAATGAATCTAAAAGGTCTGTTCAAAGCCGCGCACAACAACGGATAAAGTCGCCTAAAAAGAACCAAGATGCCAACCTAATAAGGAACAAAAACAAATAATGAGAGCAAAAAAGAACTAAAAATTTTAGGTGCGCTTAGAAGGCAGGAGACTTATCCCTTATTTTACAACAATAATTTGCCAAGTCTCTCGATAGGTGACGATGGGGCAGTGATCGTTTTTGTGATCGCCACCATTGAATTGAGTGTTGGAATTCAGGGAACAGAAAGGCCGCTATAACGGGTTATTGAGAATAATGTTTTATAGCTGAAACGTGCATTGAAATAGCACATTTAACGATTTAATACATATCAAGTCTTGACAAACTACTGTTTTTATTTCATAATGTGCATTGGGGAAGCACATTATGGAACAGAATACTCACTTGAAGACTGTTGGCCCTCAAGCGGCTAAGCTCCTTTCAAAGCTACAGGAGCGGCGCCACCTTATCTTCGCTCTGCCCGAGGTTGTCGAGATCACGGGCTTGAAAGCGCCCTCCGCGCGTAGCTTCATCCGCGCATTGGTCAGCCGCGGCGTCGCCGCGCGCCTGCGTCCGGGCTTGTTCAACCTCGTTCCGTTCGAGCTTGGCCAGGAGAAGGAATATTTGGGCAATCCCTATGTCGTGGCGCGAGAGTTGCTGCGCGACCATAAATACTATATTTCCCATGCGTCCGCAATGGAGATTCATCGTATGACCACACAGCCTCAACTCGTGGTCTACGCGACCTCTCCCAATCCTCCTTTGGGCCGCACAATTTTCGGCGCCCAATTTCACTTCGTCCGCTGTCCTCCCGCGCGTTTCTTCGGCCTCGCCGAGCATTGGGCGACCAACGAGGAAAAGGTCTGGGTCAGCGATTTGGAGCGAACGGTGCTTGATGGCGTTCGCCAGCCGAAACACTGCGGCGGCATCACCGAAGTCGCTAAAGGATTTTGGATGCGGCGATCCGATATCAACATGAAGAAGCTGGTCGAATATGCACTTCGGCTGGACTTCGGCTCTGCGCTCGGACGCCTAGGCTATCTCATGGAAATCCTCGAGATCGGAACCCCGAGCGATTTGGACGCGCTTCGCCAGAAGCTGGGGTCAGCCTACGCGCTGCTCGATCCGATGCTGCCTCGAGAAGGCAAGTTTATTTCGAAATGGCGATTGCAGCTCAACGTCGCCGCCGAGGAACTCCGCGCCGTCTTGCACACCTAACCCATGATCGCCCAGCGAAACCTCTCACTCCTAGCGAACCGCCTGGCCAAAGGTGGCGGCCGTCGAATCCCGGAGTCGGTCCTTGAGCGAGACTATTGTCTAGCTTGGTTTCTCATTGCGCTCTCACAGGAATATCTCGGCCAACGTCTCGTATTCAAAGGTGGGACCGCGCTCAAACGCTGCCACTTCGCGGATTACCGCTTCTCTGAAGACCTCGACTTCACGCTAGCCCAGGACACGACATTCGAAGCGATCCAGGAAGGACTCAAACCCGTCTTCGCACGAGTCCAAAGCGCCTCGGGGGTCGTGTTTCAATTTCAGCGCGAGGACCGGAACAGCCATCAGAACAGCCATACGTTTTACCTCAGCTACGTAGGACCTATCCCTGCGACAGGTTCCGTCAAAGAGGTTAAGGTAGATGTCACGATCAAGGAGAAGCTCGTCTTCGAGATTGAGCAACTCCCCGTCCTTCGCGGCTACGAAGAATACGCCGACCTGCCAGAGGACAGCAAGCTCCACGTCTATTCTCTCAATGAGATTGCGTCAGAGAAAGCGATTGCATTAATGGATAAGGCTCGAAACGAGCCCCGAGACCTTTACGATATCTGGCATATGACCGAGAATAATTACGTCGCACTTGGCGAGATCTTTGGGGCGATTGAAGAGAAGTTAGAATTCCGCGGCAAGAAACTAGATGCCGTGCGTGGCGAGTTGCAGGCTAAAGAAGCGCGACTCAAGGCCTTGTGGGAAAAACGTCTCGCGTCTCAGATGGCGACCCTTCCCGAATTTGATGAAGTCTTCCAATCCGTGCGCCGCGCGTTCCGCCAAGCTGGGTTGACGTAATATGATCACAGAAGCGAGCCCTTAGGCGAGAATATCTTCCGTTTTAATCGCGCTGGTCGTGACGCCTTCAAATAAAGCGCCGTCTTCCGAAATCAACTGCTCGGGAATCCAGGTGATGGGCTGGGGCTTGTAGGCGATTTCGATAAAGTCTCGGCAGCCGGCCGAATATGCTGATTGAACGGCCTGGAGATAGAGTTCGGAGGAATCGGCTTGCGAGGACAAAAGGCGGCGGATCCGCTCCGGATCTTTTTCGGCCTGTCCGGAGGTTCCCATGAAAACCGGCGCTTTGGGCGGCTTGATTTCAATGGCGGATAAAGCGCGGTCTAATTCGGCGCGGCAGGGCGTAAAGGCCTTCGTGTGATATGGTCCCTCGACTTTAAGGATTTTAATACGGACCGGCCAGTCTTCTTCTCGGGCTTTTTGGGCGAAGTTCTCTAGCTCGGCCATGGTTCCGCCCAAGACCCCGCGCTTTTTGGTGTTGTAAAGGGCGACGGAAATGGGGGCAAAGTGCGCGACTTCGTCAACCACGTCTTTAAAATCATCCGCGCTGACCGAAGCCAGTCCCATCGGAGCCGTAAAAGTTTTGCAAGCTTTAGAAAAAGCTTGGGCGCGGGCGAAAATAAATTTCCCGGAGTCTTCCACGCTGATTGATTCTGCGGCGACCAAGGCCGCGACAATTCCCATGGAATGCCCGAGGGCGCCGTTGAGGATGAGTTCCGGATGAGCCGCTTTGTAGGCGAAATAATTCGCCAGATGATGAGCGTGAATGGCGCGCTGGGCGTTAAAAGTCAGGGCCAATTCCGGGTCCGGCATTTCGGCGAGCAGGTATTCCAGGTCTTCGCCCAGAAAGGGCTTAAGGCGCGAGAGAACGTCTTTGGCGGCGGGAATTTTGAGGAGATCTTTTCCCATGCCGGATTCCTGAACGGATTGACCAGCAAACAGGACGCAATATTTTTTTTCCATCGCATTTTTCCTTTATGAGATCATGAAGCTTAAGGCGGCGTATCGCCCGCTATGAGAGAGAGAGAGGCTGATGTCCAAGGAGCGTCCGCTTCGGTAGATGACCGGAAGACCGTTGTGAACCGAAAGAGCCAGGCTCGCCGGAGAGAGAATGTCATCGGATGATTCCGCGATAAAATTAAGCGCGCGCTCGCGGACAAATTCGCTGGGGTTGGTATTAGGCGGCAATTGCTCGATAGACCAAAGAATGTCTCCCGGGATGTGTTCGTCTCCCATGACGCCTCCTCTTAAGACGGCAATGCAATGGATTTTGTCTTGATCCTCATCGGTGAACGCAAGGGAGAGCCTAATTCCGGTGGGGCGATGGGTGATGTGGTTGGTAAAGAGATCGGTTTCAAAAGAGCGAAAAGCGCCAAAGGGAATAAAAATCCCGGATCTTTCAAGAGCCTTTGATGCCGCCTCTTTCGCGGCGAAAATTTTCCAGAAAACGGAAAAACGCTTTTCCGGGGGCTGATTTTTCCAATAAGAGGCTTCCTTGTCGGTTAAATGGCGCAAAATCCACTCCGTGTTTTCTTCATTTTCTTCTTCAAAATGTTCTAGAGCCACGGGCGCTTTA
>JAKAQV010000060.1 GCA_021819565.1 bacterium
GCCTTCAAATTCTTTTTCCCGCTCGAGATAAAGCGCCTTAACGGCCTTAAGGGTCTCTTCTAATAAAGAGACTTTGTCGTATTTTAAAATCTCTTCTTGGCTCACGCTCCAATTGACGCCAAAAACTCGCTCCAGATAGGCTTTAAAGGTGGGGATATCCCAGGTCTCGGCGTGGCTATCGCCAGGAGCGATTTCTTCGATTTTATCTCTTAAGTCTTCTTCCATCATGAGATAAATCTGAGGGGTAATGGTCTCATTATCCAAAACGCCGTTGCGCAGCCGGTAAATGGCTTCCCGCTGCTTATTCATGACGTTATCGTAATCTAAAAGTTGTTTGCGGACATCGAAGTGATGCGTTTCAACCCGCCTCTGCGCGCCTTCAATCTGGCGAGAAACCAAGCGAGATTCAATCACCTCGCCTTCTTTCATCCCCAATTTCTCCATGATCATCGACAGGCGATCGGAGCCGAAAAGACGCATGAGCTCATCATCCAAGGCCAAATAAAAACGAGAAGAGCCCGGATCTCCCTGGCGTCCGCAGCGGCCGCGAAGCTGATTGTCGATTCTTCGCGCCTCGTGCCTTTCAGTTCCTAGAACATGAAGGCCTCCCAAGCTTTTAACCAATTCATACTCTTCTTTATCCTGGGGGTTTCCTCCGAGCAAAATATCGGTTCCCCGGCCCGCCATGTTGGTCGCGATGGTAACCGCGCCTTTCCGTCCGGCCTGGGCGATAATCTGGGCTTCTTGCTCATGATACTTCGCGTTTAAAACCTGATGGGGAATGCCTTCCGAGCGCAGCATCGCCGACAATTTTTCTGATTTTTCTATCGAGCGCGTGCCCACCAAGACAGGACGTCCGGTTTTCCACAACTCTTTTATCTCATCGGCAATCGCGCGATATTTTTCCCTTTCGGTTCTATAGATTAAATCCGAAAAATCCTGCCGGACCATTTTCTGATGCGTCGGTATTTCATAAACGGGAACGCCGTAAATTTCCAGAAACTCGTCTTCTTCAGTCATCGCCGTTCCGGTCATTCCGGCCATTTTCTTATAAAGCTTAAAGAAATTTTGGAAAGTGATCGTGGCCAGGGTCTGGTTTTCTTCTTTCGGCGGCAAATGCTCCTTAGTCTCGACCGCTTGGTGAAGCCCGTCGGACCAGCGGCGGCCCGGCATCAAGCGCCCGGTAAATTCATCGACGATAATGACTTCGCCGTCTTTGACGACATAATCGACATCCCGCGAATAAAGATGATGCGCGCGCAGGGCCTGCGTGATATGATGAACCCACTCGCCTTCCAGATCATCATAGAGATTCGGAATCCCCAGGAGTTTTTCGCACTTTTGTATGCCGTCTTCGGTTAAAACCGCGGTGTGATTTTTCTCATCGACAATCGCGTCATAACCCTTGCTTAAATCTTCCCCGGTATATTTGGCCTGAATCTCCTCTTCTTCGGTAATCTTGCGCACCTTTAAAGCGGGAATAATCCGGTTAATAATGGCGTAGCGATCGGTCGATTTTTCCGCCGCTCCGGAAATGATCAAAGGGGTTCGCGCTTCGTCAATTAAAATTGAATCAACTTCGTCGATAATCGCGAAATGAAGAGGCCTTAAGACCCGGTCCTCTTTTCTGACGACCATATTGTCTCTCAAATAATCGAAGCCGACCTCGTTATTGGTGACATAGGTCACGTCCGAAGCGTAAGCCGCCCGGCGTTCTTCATTGGACATGTCATGCTGGACATATCCGACCGTCAATCCCAAGAAACGGAAAACTTTTCCCATCCATTCGCAATCGCGCTTAGCCAAATAATCATTGACCGTCACGATATGGGTTCCGCGATTGAGCAAACAATTAAGATAGGCGGGGGCCGTCGCGACCAAGGTCTTTCCTTCCCCGGTTCTCATCTCGGCAATCGCCCCGTTATGAAGAACAAGGCCGCCTAAAATCTGAACGTCAAATTGCCTCAAACCAATAGATCGCCGAGAGGCTTCTCGGGTGAGAGCGAAAGCTTCGGGAAGAAATCCGTCTAAAACTTCCTGCCAGACGGCCTTGATGATTTTCTCTTTTGCTTCCTCGTCTTCCGGCAGCTGCTGCGGTATTTTATCTTCGACCGCATGCCGAACTTTCTCTTTAAGTTCGGCAGTCTTTTGGGGAAACGCCTCATCCGGCAGAGACTGAATCTCCGCTTCAAGCGCGTTAACCGCCTCAAGGAGCGGGCGATACTTTTTAAGGGTCCGCTCGCTCGGGGTTCCGATTAGGGAATAAATCAAGCTCTGAATCATGGAATAGAGATAGTTTAACAAAAAAGAAACCCGGGTCGACGAGTGCAACCCGGGTTTTTTATCAGTCTTTAGAAATAATAGCGCATTCCCATCGTGAAGTTCATGACGCTCCCGAGAAATCCAAAGCTCGTGTCGCTCGCGGCCCCGCCGCCCGGAGAATAAGAGGCGAAGGAAACCGGCTCCCATTCGGTGTAAATACTGAGATCAGGAATCTCCCCAACAGCATGCTCTAACCCCACGCCTCCCTGGAAATTAATCAAGGATGTGCCTGAGCCCGAGCCCGTAGTAAATGAGGGCATCAATTCCACGTCCGCGTAAAAGATGTTATGTTTGGATTCTTTGATCGCAAACATCCCTTCCGCGCGAAGAGAGATGAGCGATTCGCTTTTAGGGCTGGTCTGTAACATGCCGAACCCAAAACCACCATCGAATCCGAACTGGCGATTCACCCAATAACGGCCGTCCAAAGTTCCCATTTGAATCGATTCTCCGCTCTCGGTATCAAGAGGAACCAAGGTCGAGTCCCAACTTGGGCCCACCCCAACTTTACCCACGTTGACATAGGTGTTGTCCCCTGAACTCGAAGATTGAGCTTCATCAGAAGACTGCTGTTCGGCCTGAGCCTTGTGTTTGCGCTTCTTATGCTTTGCCGCATGAGCCTGTGGCGCGCTTAAAAAAACGCAAAACGCTCCTAAGGCGAGGACGGCTAAACTACTCTTCCAGTTTTTCATTTTGTCTCCTTTGCGATAGATTTAACTTCTTTAGGATTCTATTATCAATTGTTTCCTTCTGTCAATGGAGATAAGGAGAATTTTTTTCTTTGTTTTTGCGCACGGCTTCCTTAAATAACTCTTTGTTGCGCAAATGCTCTTCATTAGTCGCGGCGAAACGATGTCCGCCCTCTCCATCGGACACGAAATAAAGGGCGTCTGTGTGGGCCGGACTCAGAGCCGCCAGGAAAGAACTAAGCCCAAAGCTGCAGATGGGGCCGGGAGGAAGCCCGTAATAAATATAGGTGTTGTAGGGGGAATCGACTTTGAGATCTCTCTTGCTCAACTCTTTTTTCCAACGCCCTAAGGCGTATTGAACGGTGGGATCGGCCTCTAATTTCATGCGCAATCTCAAGCGGTTGATATAAACCGCCGCAATCATGGGTCTTTCTTTATCCAACACCGCTTCTCTTTGAATAATGGAAGCTAAAATCGCCGCTTGGCGAAAATTCAAATAAGGCTTCGGACTTGTTTTCTGATAAGCCGTTCCGATCACGCGAAAGAATTCATCTTCCATCTTCTGAGCGGCCTTGGCCGGGGGGGTATTGGGATCAAAATAATACACCGATGGAAACAGATAGCCCTCCAAACTCCTGGCCGCCACGTAATTTTCAAAGTCAATGGCCGGACAAATGCCCAAGGCTTCGAGCCTCTCCGCGATCTGACGGGCAGAGAATCCCTCCGGGATCACGACCTTTATTCCCCGAGTCGAGCCTTCATTGAGAATTTTTAAAAGCGAAAAAAGCCACATATGCTTTTCAAGTTGATAGACGCCGGCCTCGATATGGCGATCAACCCCGGTTAATTTCGCCGCCGCGCGAAAGACCAGTTTTGAGGCGATAACGCCTTTGTCTTTGAGAATCGTCGCCGCTTGAGCCGCAGAAACCCCTTCCGGGAGATTGACCAAGACTTGCTCTTTAGGCTTGTGGGGAAAAAGAAAAATAAGGGAAAGAAAAACTAAAACCGATCCCAATCCGATTAAGAGCCTTCTATTCACCGCGTTTCTAAATGGAACCTAATTTCCAAAGACAGGACATTCTCCAAAAGAATCTTTAAGGGCGGAAATAATTTCTCCAACGGTCGCGTAAGACTCCACCGCTTCCATAATCGGCGGGAGAATATTCGTCGTTCCAAGAGCCGCGTCTTTAACTCGCGCCAAGGCCTTTTGAACGGACTCATTGTCTCTTGACTTGCGCAATTTTTTTAAGGACCCAATCTGGCGGGCCTCAACCGAATTTTTGATTTCCAAAATCTTCGGCCTCTGGGAATCCGAGGCGAAAATATTAACGCCGACAATTTTCCTTCTCTTTTCCGCCAAATCAACCTCGAAACGATAAGCAGTCTCGGCAATTTCTCTATGAAAAAACCCTTTTTCAATGGCGGGCACCACTCCTCCCAAATCCTTAATTTTCTTCATTAAGGCTGACGAGCGGGAAAAAATTTCATCGGTCAAGGATTCCAAGTAATACGATCCGCCGAAAGGATCCGGGGTATCGGTAACCCCGCTTTCAAAAGCGAGAATCTGCTGAGTTCTAAGGGCTATCCTGACCGCCTGATCGGTCGGCAAGGACAAAGCCTCATCATATGAGTTCGTGTGCAAGCTTTGCGTTCCGCCCAAGACCGCGGCCAGAGCCTGATAGGCGACGCGAACGATATTGGTTAATGGTTGTTGCGCCGTCAAGCTGACGCCGGCGGTCTGGCAATGCATGGGGAGCATCCAAGAAATTTCCCGCTGGGCGCCAAACTCCTCTTTCATCATCGTCGCCCAAATTCTGCGCGCCGCCCGCAATTTTCCGATCTCCTCAAAAAAATAATTGTGAACATCAAAGAAAAATGAGAGATGGGAAGCAAAATCATCGACGCCAAGCCCTCTTTTAATCAAGCGTTCGACATACTCGCGACCGTCGGCCAAGGTAAAGGCCAACTCTTGAACCGCGTCGGCCCCGGCTTCCCGGATATGATAACCGGAAATGGAAATGGGATAAAAACGCGGAACTTCCCGAACGCAGAATTCAATGGTATCTAAAACAATCCGCAAGGACGCTTCCGGGGGAAACAAATACTCGTTTTGAGCGATATATTCTTTTAAAATATCTGTCTGGCAAGTTCCGCGAACGCGTTTAAACGGAACGCCTTGTTTTTTAGCGACCGCTAAATACATGCAGAGAAGAATCGGCGCCGGCAAATTAATCGTCATCGAAGTCGAAACCTTGGCGATGTCGATGCCAGAAAACAAGGCCTCCATATCGGCGAGACTATCCACCGCCACGCCTTCCCGCCCGACCTCTCCCAGAGAACGAGGATCGTCGGAATCAAGCCCCATCAATGTCGGCAAGTCAAAAGCCGTTGAAAGACCGGTTTCTCCGTGAGAGAGGAGATATTTAAAGCGCTCGTTGGTGTCTTTAGCGGTCTTATGCCCGGCAAATTGCCGCATCGTCCAATGTCCGGTTCGGTATCCTCCGCTTTTAAGCCCCCTGGTGAAAGGATAGCGCCCAGGACGCCCAATAGCGGTCTCAAAATCAATCGAAGAGAGATCTTCCGGCCCGTAAGCTAAACCCACCGGAATCCCCGACAAGGTCAAGGGAGCAAGGTATTCTTTCTCTCCCGCTGATTTTTCTAGGACAGGCATAAAATTCTATTTTCCATGTCCAGAATTACCTAATTTTCTCATTTGACGCATAAGGTTTTCCCGAACGGCATGACGATTGGGGCCTTTTTGCCTGAAAACATTTTTATGTTTTTGCTTCCAATTTAGATGAACGGAAACCAAGGATTTTCGAACATCCGCCATCTGCTTCCTATATTTCAAGAAATAGCGAAGAGGACGAGGATGGGGAAGTTTCTCGTTTTTGGATTTCACCGCAAGCTCTTGGCGCGGTTTTAGGAATTGATGCCCGGAATGATTGGTCACTTCGACTTTTCCCTCATCAAAAACCCCGATTTTTGAGACGCGGTTGTCGGAAACTCCTACGCCGAACTCAGTCCCGCGAATGGCGGCGACCGCCATTGGAGTCTGAACTTGAAGATTTTGAGCGGATAAGAGATGGTCGAATTTAGCGATAATATTTCCCAGACCCAGAAAAAGAGAGGTCTTCGCCTGGCTCAAGGCTTTGACAGTAAAACTGGAATTAGGCATCAAGCTGATGACTCCGCTGCCGTTAAAAGCGATTTGGGCCTGCCCGTCGGCGTTGGTGACAATTCTGTCTCCAGACTCGAGCGGAAGCCCGGGAACCGCCGCATATCCCTGCTGTGGGGATTTCGCCGGATAGAAACTGACGCTTCCTTTAAGAAAAGTAATTCTGGCATCCCACGATTGCGGCTGATTTTGAGCTTGAATCTTTCCTGAAAAGACAAACAACCCAAGTGCGGCAATAAGCGCAAGATAGGTCCTTTTTTTCATTTGATCTCCTCTTTTTCCGATATAATCTCAACCGACAGAAAATGGCGTTTCCCCGCCTGCAAGGTAAATTTTTGCGGTAAGGAAGCGGGGCGATCCTCGGTGACCTTATTTCCGTCTATTTTGACCGCCCCTTGGTCTAAAAGCCGCCGCGCCTCGTTTTTTGATTTGGCGGCCCCGGATTTTAAAATCATTTCGATGAGACTGACCGATGGCGAAAAGACGGCGGCGGGAATGTCCTGCGGAAGACGCTTTTTTGAAAAGGTCTCTTCAAAAAAATTTCTTTCCTCTTGGGCGGCTGTTTCCCCTTGAAAACGCGCCGTTAAGATCTGCGCCAAGTTCTTTTTGGCCGCCATTGGATGTAACGCGCGAACCTCATCTAAATTGAGGTTTGTTAAAAGCTCGTAATAACTGAGCATGAGTTCATCCGATAAAGACATCGTTTTCCCAAAAATATCCCGGGCGCTGTCTGTCAGGCCAATCGCATTCCCATAAGATTTTGACATTTTTTTAACCCCGTCAAGACCCACGAGAAGAGGGACCGTCATCACCACCTGCGGTTTTTGTCCGGCCAATTCCTGCATTTTCCTTCCCATCAAGAGGTTGGTGAGCTGATCGTTGCCGCCAAGTTCGATATCGGATTTGACCGCCACCGAATCTTGGCCCTGAAAAACCGGATAGAGGGTTTCCAGCATCGTCAGAGGGGAATTGTCTTTGAGCCTCTGCTTAAAATCTTCTCTTGCCAAAACTTGCTGAACGGTAATCGCTTTGAGCGCGAATAGAATCCCTTCGTTCATGAAAGGTTTAAGCCACTCGGAATTATAGCGAATCTCGGTTTTCTGCGGGTCCAATATCTTAAAAGCCTGAGACTTATAGGTCTCGGCATTTTTTTGAATTTCATCAAGGCTTAAAGAAGGCCGGGTAGAATCGCGCCCGGAGGGATCTCCGATTAAGGCCGTAAAGTCTCCGATGATTAAAATGGCCTTGTGCCCCAAGTCTTGAAAAGCCCGCAGTTTTGACAGGGCCACGCTATGCCCCAGATGTAGGTCCGGAGAGGTCGGGTCAACCCCCAGTTTTACCCGCAAAGGGCGGGCCAACGCAAGCAAATCCGCTAATTCTTTTTCATCGATTAAAGAGACGCATCCCCGTGTCAGAGCCAACAAAGAATCTTTGAAATTCATTTCGTCCATTTTAGCATTAAAAAAGATCGTAGGGATCGCTGTTAATTTTCAAGTAAACGCCCTTGGGCGTTTTCAAATTTCGCGCCGCGGACAAAGCCTCTTCCCAGCGCTCGAGGGGAGACTTAATCAAAAGATGTTCGCGGTGCAAGCCTCTTAAAATAGACAGCACGCAGGGAGAGGGGCCGACGCATTCATGCCCTGAAATTTTAAGGGCGTCTTTTAGTATTTGAGCGGCATCCGCGGCCGCCTGCCGGGCCATCCCTTTGTCCCCTGACTCCCAAACAAGCCGAGTCAGAGAACAATAAGGCGGATAACGCAACTCCTTGCGCGCTTTTAATTCTTCCTCGGCAAAACGCGTGTAATCTCCGGAAATAGTCTGAGAGACCGCGGGGTGAGCGGGGGAAAGAGTCTGCAAAATGACTTCTCCCGGCTTATCGGCGCGCCCAGAACGCCCCGCCACCTGGGCTAAAAGCTGCATCGCCCGTTCTGAAGCTCTGAAATCCGGCATCGACAACATCAGATCCGAATCGACAACGCCGACCAAGGTCACATTGGGGAAGTGAAAACTTTTGGCGATAAGTTTAGTGCCGACTAAAATATCGGCTTCTTGGCTTAAAAATTTCTCATATATTTTTTTCTCTTCATGATTGTCTTCGCTCAAGGAATCGCGGTCCAAGCGCAGGACTTTTGCCATCGGCAAAACCGATTTAAGTTCGCTGACAATTTTTTGGGTCCCCGCTCCAATAGCTTTTAAAACGGCATGGCCGCATTTTTCGCAGCGCTGGGGCAACGGCGTTTTCGCGTCGCAATGATGGCATTGAAGAAACAACTTCCCCTCGGAGCTTTCGTGCGCGATCTTGGCGACTCCGCAGGAAGGGCAACGCGCGGCCCAACCGCAGCGGGAGCATAAAATCAGGGTTGAAAAGCCCCTTCGGTTGACCAGCAAAATAACCTGTTCTTTTCGAAACAGCCGCTCTTGAATTTTCGCCACAAGCGTATTGGAAATGGTTTTTCCCTGAGCGGGGGGAAGAACCGTCACGACCGAGGGACGCGCGATCAAGGAAACGCGCCGCGACATCTCGATGAGTTCAATGTCTCCTTTTTCGGCCTGACTCCAAGATTCCAAAGACGGCGTCGCTGATCCTAAAACCAAAAGAGACTGATGGGCTTTAGCCCTCAAAAAGGCCACATCCCGGGCATGATAATAAGGAATTTGTCCCTCTTGCTTAAAAGACTCATCTTGCTCCTCATCAATGACAATCAGCTTTAAATTTTTAAACGGCAAAAGAGAAGCTGAACGCGCGCCCACCACAAGACGCGGCTCGCCTTGCCTCAGTCCCATCCACGCTTCTTTGCGCTTACCGACAGGAACCTGGCTGTGCCAAAGATCCACCGGAAAATCAAACAGGCTTGAAAATTCTTTAAAGAAAGGTCCGGCCAAGGATATTTCTGGAACCAAAAACAAAGCCTGCGCGCCGGAATTCACGGTCTGAAGAATCAGCCGCCGATAAACCTCGGTTTTTCCGGAAGCGGGAACCCCGTAAATCAAAGCGGCATGAAATTGATTTAAACTAAGCCTATCGGCGAGTTTGGAAGAAGCCGCCGCTTGATCCGGAGTCAAAACGAACTCCGGATGATTTTCTTTTTTCTGTTCGGAAAGGACCGCTTTCTTTTTCTTGCGCGAATTTAAAGACGGAAATTTAATAAAACTGGGCAAAACCGATTTGAGACACTCGCCCAAAGGCGCCCCATAACGCTTAGACATCCACAAGGCGCAATTAAAGCCTTCTAAATCCAACAAGGGCTCGGGATCGAGAATTTCATCGATGGGTTTTAACGGTCTGGCGGGCTCGCCCTCAAAGACTGAAACGACAAAACCGGTGAGTTTCCGAGATCCAAACGGAGCCTTGACTCTCATTCCGGGCTTGAGAGAAGAAATATCGTCTCCAATCAGGTAATGAAAGGTACGGTCCAAGGGAATGGGAAAAGCGACTTCAAGAATGCGCATGGCCCTCTAAAACAACGACTCTTCGACTTTCTATTTAAAAGCGGTAAACACGAAATGAGGGGGAATGTTTCGGATTTCAAATTGGATCTTTACTTCCCGAAAATGATTCTTGAGAATCGGAATCAGATGCGTGGTCACTTGATAGGCGACAAAACGGCCGCCGGGTTTTAGGAGGTCGGATGTTTTCGATAACAACTCGGCTCTCCCTTCGGCGCTTAGAAAGGCAAACGGAATTCCGGAGACGATGACATCAATCTCTCCCGCAGGAAAACCATGCGCTTTTGCGATCGAATCGATCTGGCGGACATCGCCGTGATAAAGACTCATCCTGTGGTCGGATTCAAGAGTCTTTAATTTCTGATAAAAGCACTCGTTGAGCTCAACAGACAGAATTTTTCCGTCTTTAGGCATCTCTTCCAAGATTTTTCGCGTCATCACTCCTTCCGCTGCCCCATACTCGATGATTTTTGTCGCATGCTTAATGTTCATGGCCCGCAGGGTTCTAGAAACTAAATAGCGGCTACTGGGCATGACCGCCGCGACACCCTTGTCATCGGCAAAAGTCTTAAGATATGAAAAAATCTTGGCGTCTGATTTTATCGTGTTTTGAAAAACATTCCCGATCTTTTTAAAGCCATTTTTAATTCCTGCCCCAAGCCCCGCTTTTGTCTTTGCTGATTGTTTTCTTTCCATAAGAACTCTAGACTCCTTTTTCAAGTTTAGATCTAAGATCTTTCATATCCATCCATACGAGTTTCTTAAGATCAGGATTACGTAAAAGGGCAGCGGGGTGAAAAGTGGGGAGAAGATCCACGGAACGCCCCGAAGCGGTTTTATACTCGCGCCAAATGCCGCGCACTTTGGAAATAGGCTCTTCATTATGCAGCATCGCCTTGGTTGAAACGCTTCCCAAGGTCACGATAAATCGCGGCGCGATTAAATCAATTTGTTCATCGAGATACGGCCGGCAAGCGCTCATTTCCTCTTCATTGGGCGCTCGATCATTAGAGCGAGCGTCGGGAGTCTCAGGATTTTTCATCGGATG
>JAKAQV010000061.1 GCA_021819565.1 bacterium
CTCTTCATCAGCAAATTTTGGGGACGGAAAAATCCTTGGCCGAGAGTTTTGCCGAAACGGTCTATAAATATATCGCGACCTATCGGGATATTCTGGAAGAATCCGCGGCTTTGCCGCAATTTGTTTCGGGAAATAAAGAAGAGGAAGAGTCTTATCTCAAGCGCCTGATGAGCCTTCATGTCGCTATTTTAGAGCTCTCGGTTTTGGATTCTTCCGGCCATGAAACGATTCGGGAAGGGCGATTCCTCGGGCCCAACCCGCAGTTGCGCGATATGGAATCGGAGGGTTTTTTCGATACGGCTTTGGCGCGGGGGGAATTTATCGGCGGCCTTAAACGCTTTCAAGGCATTTATCCGACGGTGACAATCGCGGTTTCTATCGGATCGCCGAAATCGGGGCACACTCCCTTGGGAGTCTTGGCGGCTAAAATCAGCCTCAATGGACTTTCTTCAATGTTGTCCATGGAGTTTCCGCCTTCCAGCCAAACCTCGGCCGCCGTGGCCGCCCCGGACGGATTTCTGATCGCCCACTCCGATCCGGAAAAAGTTTATAAGCCGGACGCGCGTTTAAACAGCGAGATATTAAAAATTTTAACCACCCAGGTCGCTGATTCCGGCGGGGGAGAAATAACCCTTTCCGATGGGAAAAACTTTTTAAGCGCTTATGCCGATGTCAATGGTTTGGACTGGATCGTCTATGTTCAAGAGTCTATTCAAGCCGCCTATCATACGGCGGCGCGAATGCGCTCGCAGATTTTGCGGCTGTTGGTCTGGGTGATTATCGCGATTATCGTTTTATCCTTGGCGGTTTCAAGGCATATCACGCAGCCATTAAGGGCTCTTAAGGACGCGGCTCGAAAAGTCGGCATGGGGCAATTTGAGGATTTCCCGGAAGTCCTTACCACTAACGATGAGATTGGAGATCTGGCCCAAGCGTTTTTGTCGATGAGCGAGTCGTTAAAAGAAAAAACCGGGGAACTGGTCGACACTAAACAAGAGCTTGAACGCTTGAACCGGACCCTTGAAAAGCGGGTCGAAGCGCGCACAAGAGAACTTAAAGCGGCGCAGGAAGAATTGATCAAAAAAGAGCGCTTAGCCGCGATCGGACAGATGGCTTCGGTGGTCGGCCATGAGATACGCAACCCGTTAGCCGTCATCAATAACTCGATTTACTTTATTAAAACGAAATTGGCGTCTGTCTTGGCGCAGGACCCGAAAGTCTCAAAGCACGTCAAAATCATAGAATCCGAGATTCAACAGGCCAATGGGATTATCAACGAGATATTGACCTATTCACGGCAGCGCGAGCTTCAGCCCGAGACGGTTCGGCTCAATGATTGGCTGGAAGAGCTTCTTTCGGTGTATCCATTTCCTTCTCATATTACGGTTCAAAAAATTTTCGTTCCCTCCAATCCGCCGGTTGAAATCGACTTGACCGAGATGCAGCAAGCTTTAAGAAATTTAATTGGGAACGCCATTGAGGTGATGCCGGAAAAAGGGATTTTAGGCGTTAAGACGTTTTTGTCTCAAGCCAACATGGCGGCTATCGAGATTTCTGACACCGGGCCCGGCATTCCCCCGGAGACGCTTGAAAAAATATTCGCGCCATTTTTTACTACCAAGGCCCGCGGAACGGGCCTGGGGCTGGCGGTCGTAAAAAAAGTCATCGATCGCCACGGGGGAAAAGTGGAAGTGGCTAGCGTCGTGGGGCGCGGGACTATTTTTCGTCTCCATATTCCGATTTCCCAGAAGGTGGAAGCATGACAGAACCGAAGGCGCGTATTCTCATTGTCGATGACGATCCCCATATCCGCGAATCTCTGTTGGATGTTCTGGAAGACGCCGGTTACGAGGTTTTTACGGCCTCCAGGGAGAAAGAGGCCTTGGACAAGGTTCACTCGCATAGTTTTGACGTGATCTTGATGGATTATAATCTTCCGGATTCAACCGGAATCCAGGTGATCAAGAAAATCAAAAAAATTAGGCCGATTGATTCCCAAAGCCAGATATTGATGCTTACCGCGGATAAAAGCCAAGAGACGGCGGTCATGGCCATTCAGGAATCCGTGGCGGATTTTCTCGTCAAGCCGGTTGATGTCGATCGCCTTAAACGAGTCATTTCAAATTCCCTGGAAAAGCTTCGCTTGATTCGGGAAAACGAGAGAATAACGCTTCAGCTTAAGAAAAGCAACGAGGAACTCGAGCATTTGGACCGGATGAAATCTAAATTTCTCTCAATGTCTTCGCATGATTTATCCAATGCCTTAATGGCTCTTCAGGCCAGTTTTGAACTTCTTTCTCAAACGATGAACCCCTCGGAAGAGCAGACAAAAAGAATGCTCGCTATTTCTTCCAGCATCAGCCAATTAACTCGCCTGACCGCCGATTTAGTCGACTGGGCGTCCATTGAAAGTGGAAAATTCAGAATTGAGCGGGAAATCTGCTCTCCAGAAACTCTGCTACGGGAAATCTTGCTGGGTTCTCAAGCTCGCGCGCAGGCGCGGGGAATTAAGTTTACGGAAAAAATAGAAAAATCCTTGCCCGATATTTATGCCGACAAGAGGCGTATTTCCCAGGTTCTTAATAACCTGCTTGAAAATGCCATTCGCTACACTTCCAAAGGCGGAGAAATTCTGGTCTATGCGATGAAACTCGCCAACGGCAATGCGGAAACCGCGATTCAATTTGGAGTTAAAGACTCCGGAGATGGGATACCGCCAAGCGAACTCGGTAAAATCTTCCAAAGTTTTTATCAAGGCTCCGATTCCTCTAAAAGCGGACGCCTGGGGCTGGGATTGGCGACTTCTAAAGAAATTGTCGAGGCTCACGGCGGAAGGATCTGGGTTGAAAGCGAAGGAGTCGGGCGCGGCGCGACTTTCTTTTTTACGGTTCCCACCTCGAAAAAATGACGACTTTTCGCCGATGGGGGCGGCTTTTCTTGCCTCTCGCTTTTATTTCCTGCGCGACAGTCAAAGTTCCCATGTCGGTAACGTTTCCGCCGGCCATCGATTTGTCTCCTTACCATCGCTTCGCTTTTGGCGACATGAACGGCAATCTCGGCCATCGTTTTCAAGACGCTTTGGAAAGTTATTTGTCGCGCTCCAAAAATTTTAATTTCATAAATAGAGACCGGCTTAATGTGTTGACTGCGGAATATGACCTGACTCAGGCGCAAAATTCAGCGGATGCTCAAATGAACGCTATTGCGATGAAGGTTCATGGCGCGGCGTTTATTTCGGGAACCATTAATCAAAATTATTACCAGTTCATTCAAGAGTCGCCGGATACCTGTCAATGGAATAACCGCGCTCATCCCTGCCCGTTAAAAACACGGGTCGGGCGGATTCGCATCGGCGGGCATTTGGATGTGACAAGTGCCGTAAGTGGAAAATTGATTCACTCCCAAGCGATATCAAAAGTTTGTCAGGCTCAGAGCCAGGCCAAAAACGCTTCTCCGCCTCCCATCGATCGCTCGCAGTTGACGCAAAATTGCGTTAATTCCGCGGCGCGGGATTTGGCGATGCTTTTTTTGCCCTCAAGGAAAATGTTTTATCCAAGTTTCATAAAAGTGGGGGATATCCCGGCGGTGGCCCGGGGAATTGGAGATGTGGAGGCCGGAGACATAGCCCAAGCGGCCAAGGATTTTAACGCGGCCCTTAAAGATCCCAAGGTCGGCTCTAGGGATTTTGATAAAAAGTCTTTGTCTGAAATCTATTGGGATCTCGCGTTGGCCCAAGAATATTCCTGGCAGTTTGGGCCGGCCTTGGATTCCCTCAAGAAATCATATGCGCTTAACCCGGTTTTAAAAACGCAAAAAGAAGAATCCCAGCTTCTTAATTTTGAATCCGCGCGAAGACGGCTTTTAGGCGTTACTCCCCTGATGCTGGCGGTCGAAGGTGGGGCTTTTCATCAAGTTCAAACTCTTCTTCAAAAAGGCGCGGACCCTAATTTGCAGGATGCCTCGGGAAATACGGCCTTAATGCGCGCCGTTCAGAAACAGAACTTGGCGATGGTCCAAATTCTTCTTCGCCATGGGGCTTGGCCCACGATTAGAAATAATCAAGGACTGAGCGCTTTGGATATGTCTAAAAATCCAAAAATTTCCGATCTGTTGAGAGAAGATTTTTCAAAACCTTCGGTTTCCCATCCAGAAAAGCCCGCGCGGCCTTCAAAAATCGTAATTCATTCCGATGTGGATAAAATTCCTTACCATCTTCCGGAAGACCCGTTTAAAATCGCACTGGTCGTCGGCATTGAACACTATGAAAACAATCTCCCATCGGCTGATTTTGCCGACCACGACGCCGAAGTCATGCGCGAGCATTTAATGGCTTTGGGCTATGCTCCGCGCCATATCCATTGGCTCAAAGATGAAGAAGCGACTCGCGCGGCCTTGGTCAAAAATTTTGAGGGCTGGCTGCCTCAAGTCGTTTCCTCATCTTCTACCGTTTTCTTTTATTACTCCGGTCACGGGGCCGCCGATCCGCAGACGCATAAAACTTATTTGGTTCCAGCGGATGGAGATCCCAATTATCTTCAAGAAACGGCTTATCCTCTTTCCCGTCTTTACTCGACTCTTGGAAAATTATCCGCAAAACGGGTGATTGTCGTTTTAGACTCTTGCTTTTCAGGCCGCGGCGCGAGGTCTTTGTCTCCCACGGGAATGCGGCCTTTGGTGACCGTCTCTCCATCCGCGCCTATTTCAAAAGGGAGGGTTGTTGCCATGACCGCTGCTTCCGGGACCCAGATCGCGGAAGTTCTTAATTCCGAGGGCCATGGCTTGTTTACTTATTATTTTTTGAAGGGCCTTAATGGCGCGGCCACAACGCCAGTGAAAGTCATTACCTTGCAATCTCTCTATCATTATTTAAGGCCCGAGGTCGAAGACGCCGCAGGCCTTAAAAACCGGACTCAGACGCCGGAGTTTTTGCCGCAAAGACTTCTGAATGCGGCGCCGATTGTCTTGCGATAAATTTTTCAATGGATGAGCGATTCCATGCAAACTCATCTGGCATTGGATAATTCTAGCACGTGTGGGGGATTTTGGAAAGTGCTAAAATTCCACAGTGGGATACTTAAAAGGACTCGCGAAACGGGCGGAAGAAAGCGGTAAGGCGTATTTAAGGTCTCAATTTTTTAGGTTTTTACCGGTTTTGCCTCCGCCCAAGACTCCGGTCGACGTAAAAGCTGTTTCCCGCATTTTAGCCGTTCGTTCCGACGCGCGCTTAGGAAATATACTTCTTTTAACTCCGGCTCTGCGCTTAATTAAAGAGGCTTTTCCATCCGCACAAACGGATATCTTGATGCCGCAAGCTTATGCCGCGGCCTTAAAATTTAACCCTTGCGTCTCCCGGGTTTTAAGTCCCAAAGAATGGCCGCTTCTGCGCTTTTTCGGTTATGATCTCGCTTTTGATTTTTCCTCCTACCATGCTTTTTCTCTCTCGGGTGCGTTGTGGAGCGCTTGGTCCGGTGCGCGCTGGAGGTTGGGATATCAACGTGGGGAATCGGATAGATTCATTAATATGCCTGTTCTCTGCCCTCGGGAAAAATTTCATGAGACCGTTAATTTAGCGCGCCTGGTGCGCGAGGCGGCGGGAAGGCCTTTAAGGCCCGATTCGGATTTAAGGCTTGAGTGGCATTGGGGTCCCGGTGAAAAAGAAGAGGGAGAAAAATTCTGGCGAAATCAGGGGTTGGATCAAGAATCCGTGGCTCTGTTCATCGGAGCTCGGGATCAGAAGCGACTCCCGCTGGCCTGGTTTTTAGAAATAGCCTCTCTTTTGCGCGCCCAGGGGAGAAAAACCGCTCTTCTCGCGGGTCCTGCGGAAAGACGTTTGATTGAGAATGTGTCCTTGCCCGTAGAGACGGTTTTACTGCCGGAGATGCCTTTAAGAAAATTTGCCGCCGCTTTATCCAATGCGAGAGCGGTTTTAACGGCCGACACGGGGCCGATGCATCTTTGCGTTTCTCTTAATATTCCGACGGTCGAACTCTTTAGCCACAGCGAGCCTTGGAGGTTTGGCTATTCTCATTGGCCTTCCCATCGGGTGATAGAGACCCCAGGCCGATGGGCGGAAGTGGGAGAGGTCTGGCCGGTTTTATCAGGGCTTCTTAACCGTTGAGGCTTGAGCTTTCGGAATAATCTTGCGGAGCGGACCTGAAATCATCGCGGGCTTGGTTTTTACCGGGCTCAATTGCGGTTTCAGGCGGATTTTAGGCTTGGGCTTCTGCGGGAGAAGATTGTCGATTTCATATGCTGAAACGAGAACCACGATGTTTCGGTCCAGGGATTTCGCGTAGTAATAAAGAGGTTTTCCCGATTTAACGGGTTGCGGAGTTCCAATAATCCATTCAATATTTTCCTTCCCGTCTTGCGCTTTGAAAGTAAAAAGTGGCTTTTTAAAGGGGTTTTTCTTTGGCAAATCTTGATCGACAAATTCTGTCGCGCGCAGGCCAAAGACGCTCGGCCAGGTCGGGCTTGAGGGATAGAGAGTGTAGCTTTTTCCGCGTCTGGGTGCGACCTCGATTGACTTTGGAATTCCGTAGGATCTCGGGAAAAAAGCGCGTTCTCTAAAATTATCTGGGTCCTGGGTGAGTCTCGAGGCATTGAGGCCGGAAGTGATATAAATTTCCGGGCGATTGGTGTACCTGAAATAAGCGGAATTCCAGCCGAAGGCCTGCCGTCCAAAATAGCCGTCTAAAATGGGTTTGGGGCTAATAGCCGCGTAAGCGATGAGGTGCGCGGCCGATGTAGAAATTCCGTAATCCGCATAGGAGGATGGGTTTTTAGTCGCGACATCTTCAAGAATAATTTGCGGGAGAGCTTCCACGATTTGAGATACAGAGTCTGGATCCGCCAAATCCGCCACCGGCTTTTGAACCTTCCAAGCGCCTTTGTCTTTGACCAGTTCGACTGATTTTCCTTGATAAGAAATATCTAGTTTCTCAATCTGATTGGCTTTGACTCCTTCGAGGATGGGGGCGCGCGTGATGCGGGCGTTGTCAATGGCGATCCAAACTAAGGCGCCGAAAGTCGCGAGGAAAAGAGCGGAAAGAATTAAAATTTTTTTCATGGCTTTTAAGAGGAGATGGGAGTCGGTTCTTGTTGATGCGCTTCTTCTGCGGGAGCGGTGTCTGCGCCGTAGAGCGAAATCATTTTGCGCCTTCTCTTCATTTGTCTGCGATAACTAAACGCGCCGTAGACTAAAAGCATACAGGGTAGGAAAAGAATCATTCCATATTTGACCAGTAGACGCATTTTGTCGGACAAGGGCCTGAGAGGCCGATAGGTCATGCCTTTCCCGCGAATGGAGAGTAAATCGCTGTCCTCACAAGACCACTCAAGAAGATTTTCCAAAAAGACCGCGCTTGTCTGGCGATTGGCGAAATGAGAATCTAACACGTAAGCGGTCGCAATCACAATGGCCCGCGCGGATTTATGCGGAGTCAAAGATGGGGTTCCCGCAGGAGCGGGAAATTGCCCGGAAACTAACCCCGCCAGCGAGAAAGGCCCGCGCCGGTCTTTCGCCAAATTGGCGGAACTTTGCGTGATGCCGATGTTGTAGGAATTTTTAAGCCAGCTGTTGGGACTTGAGTCCACTAAAGATTCGTATTTGAGTCCATTGACTGCGGCGGTTGAAGCGAAAATGGGGTGCACAAAGGGCAAGGTAACGCCTTGAAGATGCTCGACGGCGGGGTTGGAAGAATCAAAATGGGTGGCGACCGGTATGTAAGGATATTGCTGAATTCTCATCGCGACAAATTGGCCGATATTTTGTTGAAATTCGACATTTTCCGATTGGGCGTCGACGACAAAGCCATTGGGAATATTGAGCCCCCAGTCTTTTAGAAGCGGTCCTAAACCCAGACTCATCGGCGCGCTATAAAAGGCTTGGAAATTAACCGAGCGCCGATTAAAGAGAATTCCCAAGGGCTTTCCTTCAAACAGCCAATTTCTCAGGGCTTCAATGTCTTGGTTTTTAAACTTTTGAGTGGGACCTAAAATCCACAGAGCCGAGACATCGGAGGGGATTGCGGAGCTAAGATCGACGGTCTTTAAATTGAGGTCTTCCCGAAGCGGAGCAAAGAGGTTAGATGCCGAGGGGTCTCCCGGGTTTTTTTCGCCATGCCCAACGACAAAGCCTACGGTCGGAAGGACCGGATCGGCGAGTTTTTTGATGCGGCTGGTGATTTGATACTCCAAATCGGAGGTGTCTTGTAAAAAGGGAATAACCTGACTGCGCCCTTTATAAAGGAGAGCGATTCCCATATAGGCGGTTTTGACCTCGAATTTATCTTTGGCCATCACGTTCACCTGGACCGGGGAAATGCCCAGCGCCTGAGCGTCGTCTTTTCTTTTTTGAGATTCGTTGGGATCCAAAAATTCAACCGTAATATGCCCGTGGGCCGCAGATTTATATTCGCCTAAGAGATCGCGGAGATAATTTTCATTGAGCCCGTAGGGCGGGGGAAGATTCGGAGTGAAATAGACCTTGACGATCAGGTTGTCGGTTAATTTTGAGAGGATATGTTTAGTTCCCTTGGATATGGAGAAGATGTGTCCGGAGGAAAAATCCATTCGGGAATAAACGTAATAGGAAATTCCGTTGACGGCGGCCAATGTCCCAATCAAAAGCAAAGTGCCTAAGCCGGAAAACAGAAGTTGCCGGAATTTGGTCTTGGGTTCTTGAGACATTAGCTAATTCTCCTGTGACTGAGCTTTTGCGCGGTCAGATAGAGAAAGATGAAGATAAACGAGGCGAAATAAAGAAGATCGCGGGTGTCTAAGACGCCTTTTCCCATCGTCTGCATGTGGGAATCCAACCCGATGAAATCAAGGATGCTCGAAAGTCCGGTGGGAAGAAAAATGGCGAATTTTCCGATCACGACAAAGCTAAATCCGATTAAGAAAGCGGTGATGAAAGACACGATCTGGTTTTTGCTAAAAGAAGAGGTGTAGAGCCCCGCCGCTCCAATTAAGAGACCTTCAAAAGTCAACGCGCAAAGAGTTCCGATGGATTCTCCCCAATCCAGATGGGCCGGAGGGGCCACCAAAAACGCGAGACCAACCGCGAAAAACAAAAGCGCGGCAATGACGAGGGTATAAAGAGAAGCAAAGCCGAGATACTTTCCCAGGACGATATCCCAATCTTCTAACGGGAAAGTGGCCAGCGTTTCAAAAGTTCCGGATTTTAATTCTTCCGAGAGAAGGCCCATGGTCAAGGCCGGGACAAAGAAAGAGAGGATGATGGGCTCAAAGTCGATGAGGGTTTTAATGGTCGCCTGCCCGACCAGGAAAAGAGGCGCCATAAACAAATACCCAGTTAGAAGATAAAAAACAAACAAAGCGACATAGGTCGACGGCGATTCCAAAGCGACGCGAAGGCCCTTGTGCGCCAGGGCTTTGACGGCGTGAACTTGAAACAGCGGTTCTTCTTGCGTTTTCATTTTGATTAGTTTTGAGTGAGGTTCCTGAAAATCTCTTCCAGATCTTGCCTGTCTTTTCTTAATTCCAAAATCGGCCAGCGTTTTTCAGCGGCCAGGTTGAAGAGATCTTCCCGAACGTCGGTCTTGGCCGAGGCGTCAAAATAAAACCCCGGTTCCTTGGGGTTGTGGATGGCCTCTTCTGCCGATGACACGCCGGGCAGTTTTCTTAAAGCGGATAAAATTTCGGAGGCCGGCCCTTTGAGAGAAACAAAAAAACGGATTTGAGAGTTTTTTCCGCCGGAGCTGATTTCTTCTGAGCTTCCCTCCGCGACCAAGCGTCCGTTGTTGATGATGATGAGCCTATCGCAGAGGACTTTCGCCTCCGAGAGAATATGGGTTGAAAAAAGAACGGTCTTTTCCCGTCCAAGTTCGCGGATGAGATCTCGTACTTCATGAACCTGATTGGGGTCCAGGCCCGAGGTCGGTTCATCCAGGATGAGAACTTCCGGGTCATGGAGAATCGCTTGCGCCAGGCCCACGCGCTGGCGAAAACCTTTAGAGAGTTCGCCGATTTTCCGCCCCAAGGCGGATCTGAGCCCGCAGGCTTTGACGGCATAGGCAATGCGCTCGCGCTTTTTTTCGCCGGAGATTCCTCTTAGATGTGCGGCTAATTCTAAACTCTCCGCGACTTCCAAGTCTTCATAGAGAGGATTATTCTCTGGCAAATAGCCCAAATGGCGGCGCGCTTCCATGGGGTTTTCTGAAACATCAAGATCGAGAATCTTCGCGTGCCCATCGTCTGCCGGGAAAAAAGAAGTCAAAAGCCTCATCGTGGTCGTCTTTCCCGCGCCGTTGGGACCGAGAAATCCGACAATACGGCCTTGCTCGACTTTGAAGCTTAAATCGTCGACAGCAGTTCTTTCTCCAAATTTTTTCTTTAAACGAATCGCTTCAATCATGACTTCTATATTAAAGAAAAATTTTAGGGGAATTTGTCAATATTTCGCTTTTTTCCCGTAACCCTTGACAATGTCAGGGGGCGGGGCTAGACTATTTGAAGGAAGCGCCAAAAATTCAGAAATTATTTTTCGCGCTTGAAAGGAGGGGCTTTGGGCTT
>JAKAQV010000062.1 GCA_021819565.1 bacterium
TCAATGGCGGTTAAAAGCTGGTTGACCAGGGCGTCTTGGCTTCCGTTTAGATCCGAACCTCGGGCGCGGCCGATGGCGTCAATTTCATCGATGAATATGATGGCCGGCTTTTTCTCTCTTTTAGATTCATAGGACGCGGCCTCGAAAATATCCCGCACCGCCTGGGGGCCTTCGCCTACGAACTTTTTGAGAAATTCGGTTCCGTCTACTTTAAAGAAAAGGGCTCCGGATTCTTTCGCGATCGCCCGGGCCATCAAGGTTTTTCCCGTTCCCGGAGGTCCAAATAATAGAGCTCCGCGCAGCGGGCGGAATTGCGGGTTAATCTCAAGATAGCGCGACCGATTTTTGACTTGCTCGACGAGTTCCGCGACTTCCGCTTTAGCCTCGTCTTGTCCGGCGATCTGGGAAAATCCGGTCGTCATGGTTTCGGGGTCCTCAAATTGAACGGATATCGTAGAGGAGTTGTTGGAGCTATCGACGGCTTTGGCCTTTTGATTGATGTTTTCTTTGATGCCTTCGACCGCTTTTTCAAAATCGGCTTGAGAAATAAAGTCGGCTTGATTGTCTTCAACGGCGATTTCAGTCGCCCTTTGGGCGACCGCTTCGATGTCGGCTCCCGAAAAGCCCGTTATCTTTTCCGCGATTTTATGGAGATCGACATCCGAGGATAAGCGCGCCTCTTTCGTGTGGAGGCGCAAGATGCTCTCGCGTCCTTGAAGATCGGGATTTTCAAGCGCGATATGCGTTCCAAACCGGCCCGAGCGCTTAAGAGCTTTGTCGAGTTTTCCGAATTCGTTGGTGGCGCCGATGACCAGAACGTTATAGTCCGGTCCCGAGAGGTTGTTCATTTCAGTTAGAAGAGCGCCGATGGTCATTTGTTTTTCGTGGTCGGCTCCGCTGTCGGCGTTTCCGCCGCGGTTTCCGAATCCATCGATTTCATCGATAAATATCAGGGAAGGCTTCCCCGATTTTTTGCTTTGTTCTCGCGCTTTCTCAAAAAATTTGCGAACGGCATCGGGGCCGACTCCGACAAATTTGTTCATAAACGAAGAACCGTCGGTTTTGAAAAAAGAACTCTTGTCGAGTTTAAGTTCTCCGGCCACAGCCTCGGCTAAGAGGGTTTTTCCCGTTCCCGGCGGGCCAACGAGCAGGAAGGCGTTTCGAGGCTTAAAACGGGCGTTCACGCTTTTATATTTAGAGGGAGACTCAAAGGCGGAAATGATTTTTCTGACCTCGCTGACGGCTTTGTCTTGCCCGGCGACATCGGCGAAGGTAATAGAGGAAACGGGCGCATTTTCCTCTTTTTGTTTTCGAGCGCTTTCTTTCCAGCTTTTGCTTCTGTTATTTTTCCAATCAGAAATTTTTTGGCGCAAGTTGGATCCAAATTTTTTCCAAACCCAATAAGTAAAGACAACCGCAGCGGCGGTGAGAACCAGATGAGTGAGTCCGCTGGCGCTAAAAAGGGAAGTTAAAAGAGAGTGTTGAACCGGCGCGTTTTGCGGAGTCGCGAGAGGACTTGCGATGGCGCTTTGAACTTTGGTCAGAGACGCAGTCGCCGTTGCTAGAGTTCCCGCCTTCTGCCAAGGTTTTAAAGACCGAGTTTCTTTTCCAGAGGGGGTGATGACGGGAGAGTCTTTGTAGTTTGAAAAATGCGCCGAGCGATCGAAAAATTGAGAGAGATTTCCCGCGAGGTTTTGGCGATTAACCTTGATTGATTTTTTCGCGTATTGGATGGTTTTAGAGATGCGCCCTTTTATTTTTTGAACCGGACTCGCTTTTTCTTTTAGCGCGGGCGTCTCGGGCTTAAGTTCAAGAATTCTCACCCGATTGAGCGTTTTGGGAGAATGCATTCGTTGAAGAGGCGTTTCTGAGAGAGATTCTCCGTTTTCAAAACCGACCGGGCTTAAATTATCGGCGGGAATTGTACTCGCGGATTCTATATTAAGAGGAGATTGCGTAAGGCTAAGAACTTGGGCGGGAGTTTCCGCTTGAAAAGAAGTTTCTAAACTTTCAGCGAAAAGAGGACCAGGCGCGCAGAGAGTGGCGGTGATAAGCAGAGCGATTATTTTTCTCATCTGTTTGAGTGTAAGATAATTTTTAAAAGTCCAACAGGGCCAAAAGGCCCAGATGGCTTTGGGTCAAAGGACCTATTTTTTTCGGGGGCTTTGTGGATGCGTTGGAGCTCTCTTGCAAGGGGGAGAGGATTCTTCTATATTATTTGTCAATGGAGTATACCTTGAAAAATCTCGGGGAACAGAACTCTTGTCGCTGGCATCTGAACTTGTTTGAGAAAATTATTTTGTGTGCCGCGATTGTTTTTTGTTTTCAATCGCCGGTCGCCGCTTCGGATATTAAGGAAATGATGGGATACCTGATGGCTTCTTCTCTTCCCACCAAGCCGCTTTCTTCCGGGGCGTTGGATGTTTCCGTTTCCCCAGGCTATGATCAATATGCTCTTTCTGAAAGTTGTTCGGGTTCCTGTCCAGCAACGCCTAATTCAACCTGGAAGATGAATGGCGAAGGAATTGGAACTTCCGCAATTTACAGCCTTACCGATCACTGGGGCATCGGCGTCATGGCGGGATACGGGCATTTATCAGGCACGGACTTTAGCGGTGATAAGGCCACTTCGAACGGTTCTCTCGCCAATGCCGACATCGTTTTTGATCCGTTTTCGGGAAATAATTTTAGACTGCCGATTCTGGTGGGAATGGGATATCGCAATCTCATGGAAAATGATTCCGGGATTGGAAATATTTATAATGCCCAGGGATTTTCATATGACGCCGGAATTGCCCCGCAGTTTAACACCGGATTTTTAAGATGGATTCTTTTTGGTTATATCGTCAGCGGAACGCCCACGGCTCAAACAAGTCAAGCGACAAGCTCGGGAAGCGCTTTACTGCCCAGTTCCGCTGACAACACCGCCGCCGGCGGCGGAATTTCTGTGGTCTATCGTCCCCTTAATTTTACTCTCACCTATATCCCCGCCTGGGCAACAGAAGTGGGGAGTGGGGAAAAGAATAATGTCTATTCCTTTACTTATTCCCATCGCTTTCAAATCCACTAGGGCGATTTCCTTCTAATTGTTTTTCTGTTGGGCTGGCTGCGTTTGTTTCTGTTTCTCTTGATTGGAGGTTAAAACATCTTGTTTTGGAGTCGCGACAATCCAATCCCAGGTATTGGACAAATAAATTGTCCCCCCAACGATTGTCGGGCTCACAATTCCCATTCTTCCGCCGATCTTGATGTGTCCTATTTCTTTCCCAGTTCGCGGATTGAGCGCATAAACGCTTTCCGCGCCGGCGATATAAAGGATGTTGTCATCCATGGTAGGCGCGCTTCTGGCCGAAGAAATTTTATTCCATTTCCACAACAGTTTTCCGGTTTTTAAATCGCGCGCCTGATAAGCTCCGTTGACTGGCGAACCGACATAAACCACTCCTCCATAAATCATGGGAACCCCGCCTTTAAAAGCCGGAGGTTTGGGGCCTCGTCCCATGGACGCGGTCCAAAGCGGCGCGCCGGAATCAGAATCAAAAGCCCGAATCACTGGATCTAGCGTCGTTTTACCTCTTACGATTTTGGGATGAGTGACTGCGTCCATAATGACGACGCCGTTTGAAACAGCCGGAGAGACGTCTCCCATTCCGGTATTGGCCGCGCCGGGAAGCGTGTTTTTCCATAAAACCTTTCCGGTCTTGGCGTCAAGACAATAAAGGCGCGGTTTAATGGCGAGAGCAAGATAAAGTTTGCCTTGATAGTAGGCGGGACTCGACATATTGTCGCTTCCCGTTAAGTGAGTCGTCCATATTGTTTGGCCGGTGTGGCGGTTAACGGCATGGACAGAGCCGCTTCCGGTCGCGAAATAAAGAACATCTCCATGGACGGCGGGAGTTGGCATGGCTTCGCCCACGCTTGAATGTCGCCAAATAAGACGGCCGGTCAAGCGATCCAAAGCATAGATTCCGTTATAACTAAAATCCATTCCTCGAACGGCTTTGTAAGGGGTTTTTGCGTATTTGACGACGTTTGCGAAATTAAATCCCACTCCACCCGCCGACAAATAAACAAAACGGCCTTTAACAATGGGATTTCCCATTAAATGATTTCCCACCGGACTCGTGCGCCAGATCAACTGCCCCGTTTTCATGTTTAAGGCGTAGGCAAACATATCATCGCTTTCGGCATAGAGGATTCCATCAACAACGGAAACTCCAAGAGCGTTTCCGTAAAACTGAGTTTGAACCGCGCCCGCCTCAACTTCGCCGTAGATATGGGTTCCGAATGGATCTTTGTTTTCCAAAGGCCAAGCCCGAGCTTCCGCAAATCTCCAAGAAACTCCATTTTTAGACCACGGCGGCATTTGCCCTAATAGAGGAACGTCCGCATTGTGATCGGCCCCGAGATTCATTTGCGTCCATTCAAGCGGCCCGACACTTAAGTCGGAACCCACCGGCGCATTTTGCGGATAGTAAACCCGGTCAAAAGGCCCCTGAGGCGCGACGGGAACCATCCAGGTCGCGGCCGTCAAAATGCGCGGAAAAACAAAAAGGGAAACTGAGAATAGAGCCCCCCTCAAATAAAAGCCCGAATTTTTTTTCTGATTCATGTTGCGCCTCCAAGGCCCTTCTATCCTTTAGATTAATAAATCTCAAAAAGGATTCGCCCTTTCTCCTAATATACATATTAAGCAGTCTATTTAATTGTCTGGATAAGCTGAGTAGTGATTGGGACGTTGCCTTTTTTTGATTTCCGTCTATAGAATTACAAGAGGCCCATTTGTTAAGCTTGTATTTAATGCAAGCGGATTGGAAAGAAGCTCTGAAAAAGATTTTCCCTCAAGCGCGCTTCGGGGAACCATTGGCGCGCTACACGACTTTTAAGATTGGCGGGCCCTCTGAGGCTTACCTTGAAATCAATAATCGCCTTGAGCTGGAAACCTTAATGCGCTTTAGCCGGCAGGTGGATATTCCCGTTTTTTTCATGGGTTGGGGCTCTAATTTGCTGATCCTGGATGGTGGAATCGCGGGGGTGGTGGCTGTTCTCAAAGGCGACTTTGAAAAGATCGATTTCTTGGAAAAAGGCCTTGTCCGCGTTGGGGCCGGCGTGCGAATTCCCCAGTTTATTTCCGTCGCGGCCAATCACGGTTTAGGGGGAGCGGAGCCATTGGTTGGCATTCCCGGCACCTTGGGCGGAGCCGTGATGATGAATGCCGGAACGCGCGATCTTGAAATTGGCGCTTTAATTCAGGATATCGAGATTTTCGATCCGCGCTCTTTTAAATCGGAGTTCATTGATTCATCCCGAGTCAATTTCTCTTACCGCTCAAGCGGGCTTTCGGGACGCGTGGTTTTATCGGCTCTTTTGCGATTGAGAGAAGGCGAGAAAGTTGATATAATGAAGCGCGTTGCGGTTCATCAAGAAAAACGCTTAAAAACTCAGCCCGTGCATACCTTTAATATTGGTTCTATTTTTAAAAACCCCAATGGTTTTTTTGCCGCGGAGTTAATTGAAAAAGCCGGGCTTAAGGGAATATCCTCGGGCGGCGCACGCGTCTCCCCTGTCCATGCCAATTTTATTGAAAATTTTAACAACGCCAAGGCCTCGGATGTGCTGGATCTGATCGAAAAAATACAGCAAAAAATCAAGGCGGAGGCGGGGGTGAGTCTTGAGCTTGAAATCAAGGTCGTTGGGCGCTCGTTATGAAAGGCTCTGTTTCGCATAGAAATCTCAAGGTGGCTTTAAGGCCGCAAGAGCGGAAGGCGCGAAAGCGCAAGATTCTGTTCGTGCTTGCGATGTTTGTCCTGGGGACTTCTCTGGTTTTAAGTTGGTCGCGCTTAAAAAAATCCGCTTTCTTGATCGAAAACTCGATTTCCGGGTCAATTCCCGCCCCCAAAACAGTGGCGGTTGAGGGCGCGCCTGAATCTTTAAAACCTGAAATTCTTTCTTTTCTTAAATCCCAAAGCGTCCATTCTTGGAAAAATAAAAGCTCGGATATCTTGGCGCATTTTCCCTTTTTGGAATCGGTTCATCTCCGGCGAGATTTTTTTTCTCAAAGCTTAATTTATCATGTTGTTTTACGCCAAGCGATCGCCGTCGTTATGAAGGATGGCAATTCAAGCTTTCTGGATAAACAGGGGAAACTTTTTAAAGCCCCGCAGGAGTTGTATCAAAATCCTGTTCCCAAAATTTTAGACGCGAAAATGGATCCTAAGGCCTTGGCTCAGATAGCCGCTTTTCTTAAAAAGATTTCGTCTTTGCCGCTTTCGTCTCCGATTGAAAGTCTGCGCTATCAGTCTTTGGTCAATGGATGGCTCTTGACTTTAAATGACGGAACCCGAGTTGATTGGGGAGATCTTAAGTGGACGGAGGATAAGCTTAAGAGGCTCAACGCCGTTATGGCGGACGCTAAGACCTATGTTAAAGGCAATTTCTTCGTTGATATGCGTTCTTTTTCCAGCGGAAAAATTTTTGTCAAGCCGGATACGGCTAAAACTTTGTAGGGGGTCAGATGTCTACGGAAAATGTGTTGGCGGGGCTCGATATCGGGAGTAGCCGCATTACTTGCTTGATTGGCGAGCGCGGAGAAGGGCAGGGTTTGGTGCGGGTCATTGGGGGGGCTAGCGTCCCTTGTCGCGGGCTTAAAGGCGGAGTGGTCATTAATATTCAAGAGACGGCTCGCTCCATTCGGGACGCGGTTGAACGGGCGGAAAAAGATTCCCATTGCGAGGTCAAAGAACTCGTCGTCGGTATTCGCGGCAGCCATTTGCAATCTTTTAATAACCGAGGCGCCTTTAATATTGCCCGGACCGATAAGGAAATTACTCCCGAGGATGTCGAGGGCGTCATCGCCAATGCCAAGGCCCTTCCCCTTTCTTCCGATCGAGAGATTTTGCACGTGATGCCTCAGTCATACACTTTGGACCGCCAAAGAGGCGTTCCGGATCCGGTGGGAATGGAAGGCTCTTTGCTGGAAGTCGAGGTCCACATCGTCACCGCTTCTTCGGCGCACTTAAATAATTTGGCGAAAGCGGTGGCCCAAGCGGGCTTTGAGGCCAAGGAAACGGTTTACGGTTTGTTGGCCGCGGGAGACGTCTTGGTGACGCCCGAGGAAAAAGAGTTGGGGGCTCTTTTTGTCGACATTGGCGGACAATCGGTTTCGATTGGAATATACTCCGAGGGGAGCATTCGCTATTCCAAAGAGCTCCCCGTTGGATCTGATTTCATCACTCGAGACTTGGCGGTGGGGCTTCGCACCTCTTTAGCGACGGCGGAACGTCTCAAAGTCGAGCATGGGTTTGCCCATCCATCTTTTTTGGGAGAAGACGAGGAATTGGAATTTAATGGGGTTGATGGCCGCACCCCGGGCAAAATCAAGGTGAGCGCGGTCATGGGCATCGTTCTTCCGCGCGTAGAAGAAATTTTGACCTTAATTGAAGAAGATATCCGAGGCTCCTCATATGCCGATGTCGTCGGACCTGGCGGAGTCATTTTAGCGGGAGGGGGAGCTCTAATGCGGGGCATGAGCGATGCGGCAAACCAAATTCTGGGTATTCCCGCTCGCGTGGCGGTGGCTCATCCGGAGATGTTCGCGGTCGATTCAATCTGGGCGTCTCCGGCGTATTCGACCGCGCTGGGGCTTTTAGCCAACTCTCTCCCGCTTTCCATCGCTTCCCCGAATCGCCGCATAATGCCCAGCAAAAAGCCGGCGTGGCTTAAAAATATGACTTCGGTCTTTCAGGAGCTTTTTTAAAAGATGAAAATCCAGGTTTTAGAAGACGTGCATGAAACCCGCGCCGTCATCAAGGCCATTGGAGTCGGCGGAGCCGGTGGAAACGCGATTAACCGGATGGCGGAAGCTGGAATTAAGGCGGTTGAACTGATCGCGGCCAATTCCGACGCCCAAGACCTCAGAAGAAGTTTGGCGCATATTCGCGTTCAGATTGGGGAAAAACTCACTAAAGGCCTTGGGGTTGGCGGAGATTCCGCGCGCGGGCGCGCGGCAATGGAAGAGAGCGCCGAACAGATTCGCGAAATCCTCAAGGGGTCGGATTTGGTTTTCATTACTGCGGGGATGGGGGGCGGAACGGGAACCGGCGGCGCCCCCTTGGTTTCTCAAATTGCCCGCGATTTAGGCGCTTTAACCGTGGGAGTCGTCACCAGGCCCTTCGCTTTTGAAAAACTCAATCGCGCCAATATCGCGGAGCAGGGAATTCAAGAGATGCGCAAGAATGTGGATACCCTGTTAGTGATTCCCAATCAGCGTTTGCTTGATGTCAGCGATTCAGAGACAACGGCGGAGTCCGCGTTTCACTTAGCCGATGATGTCTTAAGAAAAGCGATTCAATCTATTTCAGACGTCATTACCATGCCCGGCAATATCAATATGGACTTAAACGATATGCGGGCGATTATGAAAGACGCCGGAGAAGCTTTAATCGGGATGGGAGAAGCCTCGGGAATGGGGCGTGCGGCGGCCGCGGCCAAGGCGGCGATACATTCTCCGCTTCTTGAGAATGTCGTCATGGATGGCGCCAAGGGCTTAATCGTCAATATCACCGGGCGCAAAGACGGGCTTAAGCTTGCGGAAATGGAAGAAGCGATGGATTTAATCACGGGCGCCGCCAGTCCTGACGCCAAAATTAAAATGGGAAAGGCCTATGACGATTCTTTGGGCGATTCAATTCGCATCACGGTGATCGCTACTGGTTTTCCAGTAAGAAGAAATCCGCGCCATTTTTTTAAAGCCAATCATTTACAGGATGATCCCAATGAAATCATTCTTGCGGGGAGAAAAAAAGGCTCGGTGGACGCCTCAAAGCCGCAGGACTTGGATGATTTATCCAAACCCGCGTTTCTGAGGCTCAAGACCCGGAGGCTCAAATAAGAGACTATGGATATTCAAAGCGTTTTGCAGGCGACTATCGACAAAAAAGGCAGCGATATTCATCTGAGAGTTGGCGGAGTTCCCCATATTCGCATTGACGGACAATTGACGCCTTTTTCACAAGAGATACTGACGCAGACCTTGGTCGAGGATATTTTAAAAAAACTGATCACCCCCCATGCGAAAAAAATATTCGATGAAAAAGGCGAGTGCGATTTTTCCTTTGAAGCCGGAAATGTCGCGCGTTTTCGCGTCAATGCTTTCCATCAACGAGGGCGCTTGTCTTTGGCCATTCGCTATATTCCGGTTGAAATTCCCTCTTTTCAGGGGCTCAAGCTTCCGGCCGCGACGCTGCGAAAAATCGCGGATCTACGGCGCGGTTTGGTATTGGTGACCGGAGCGACTGGTTCTGGCAAATCTTCGACCTTGGCGGCGATGGTAGATGCCATCAACGAAACTAGGCCTTGTCATATTCTGACGGTAGAGGACCCTATCGAATTTTTACATAAAGATAAAAAGGCCATTGTCACTCAAAGAGAAATCGGCCAGGACACCGATTCTTTTGCGGAAGGCCTTAGAATGGCGTTAAGGCAGGACCCCGACGTTATTTTGCTTGGAGAAATGCGCGATCTTGAAACGACCATGGCGGCTTTGACGGCGGCTCAGACCGGGCACTTGGTTTTGGCGACCATGCACACGGTCGACACGGCTCAGACCATTACCCGCATTATCGATCTCTATCCTCCCCACCAACAGAATTTGATGCGTAAAGAATTAGCCGAAACCCTCAAAGCCGTCATCAGCCAGAGACTTTTGTCCTGTTCAAAAGGGGGACGGGTTCCGGCTCTAGAAATCATGATCGTCACCGCCCATATTAAAAAACTCATTGAGGATAACGATTCCAATGGAATCGTTCAAGCCATCGGCAAAGGACAATTTTACGGGATGCAAACTTTTAATCAATCTCTCTTTCGTCTTTTTAAAGATGGACTCGCTTCCGAAAACGATATCATGGATGCCGCCACCAGTCCTGACGATTTGAAACTGGCGATGAAGGGAATTGAACAAGAAATCCGGATGGGGTGAAAAATGTTTGCCGAAGGCTATATAGGAATCGCGGGAACTATCGGAGTTGGAAAGTCCACCTTGACTGTCGATTTGGCCAAGGCTCTCAATTTTGAGCCGGTTCTGGAAGAAGTCGAGGGAAATCCGTATCTCGAGCATTTTTATCATGACATGAAAGGATACGGCACGATGATGCAGGTTTGGCTTCTCAATCATCGTTTCAGGCAGCACCGGGAATTCGTGACTCGCATCAGTCTTGGAAAAATTAGAGGAGTGGTTCAAGACCGCACCATTTGGGAAGACACTATTTTTGCGCGGATGCTCAACGCTCATCCCGACAAGATTATTTCAGATTTGGATTACAACACCTATTTAGATCTCTTCGACAACATGGTGCTTCGCGAGCTTGTTTTTCCGCAAATTCTCGTCTATATTCAGTGCAGCCCTGAAACCGCTC
>JAKAQV010000063.1 GCA_021819565.1 bacterium
TGGGGCAAGACAAAACCGCTTTCGGCATCAGAAGAAAAGCGAGTAAAAATAGAGAGGTCCGCAGATTTCTAATGCTTGGAATTAGGAAGAAAATATTTTTCAACGAAGGAAGTGTCAAAATCTCCAGAGAGAAAATCTTGATGAGACAGGACTTTTTTATGAAAATCCCTGGTCGTTTTAATTCCCGGGGTCTGAAGTTCCGACAGAGCGCGAAGACTCCGTTTGACGGCGTTATTCCTGTCGGAAGAAAAAACGATGAGTTTGGCGATCAGACTATCGTAAAAACTGGGCACGGTGTATCCCGAATAAATATGGGTGTCAAGACGCACCCCGCAGCCGCCTGGAAAAATGACTTCCGAAATTTTTCCCGGAGACGGCGCGAAATTATTATCCGGGTCCTCGGCGTTGATTCGGTGTTCTATGGAATGAAAATGAATTTCAGAGGCGCGCGCTTGGTCAAACGGAAGCTTTTCGCCCGCGGCCAGGCGAATTTGGGTGTTGACAAGATCAAGACCGGTGACGGATTCGGTGACCGGGTGTTCGACTTGAAGCCGGGTGTTGACCTCGATAAAATAAAAATTGCCGTCTGGGCCCAGCAGAAATTCAACGGTGCCGACATTGGAATATTTGGCGGCCAAGGCTAATTTTCGCGCCGCTTCTTGCATTTTAGCGCGGATTTCCGGCGTCACCTTGGGGGAAGGCGATTCCTCGATCAATTTTTGATGCCGCCTTTGAACCGTGCAATCTCTTTCTGGGAAAGCGACGACGTTTCCGAAATTATCGGCGGCGATTTGAATTTCGACGTGCCGCGGGCGTTCGATAAATTTTTCGATATAGACCGAGCCGTCTCCAAAAGCGGCTTGGGCTTCGCTTTGAGCGAGTTTGAGCTGCGCTTCTAACTCTTTGGGATCGCGGACAAGCCTAAGCCCTTTCCCGCCTCCGCCAGAGGCGGCTTTGACCATGACCGGAAAACCCACGGCCTGGGCTTCTTTCATGAAATGTTCGTCAACGAGTCCCTGGGTTCCTGGAACGACCGGCACGCCCGCCTCCCGGGCCAAGGTCTTGGCGGTGCTTTTATAGCCGAGTTTTCGGATGGCAGAAGCTGAAGGGCCGATAAAAACGATTCCGTTTTTGGCGCAGGCCTCGGAAAAATCCGCGTTTTCAGAGAGAAATCCGTATCCCGGGTGAACGGCTTCGGCTTGGCTTATGCGCGCTGCCGTCAAAAGGGCTTCGGAATTAAGATAGCTTTGTTTGGCTGGCGCCGGGCCAATGCAATAAGCCTCATCGGCCATCCGCACATGCATGGATTCGCGATCGGCTTCGGAGTAAACGGCGACCGATTGGATGCCCATTTCGCGGCAGGCGCGAATGACGCGGAGAGCGATTTCGCCTCTATTGGCGATCAGAATTTTTTTAAACACGATTACTTCCCGTCTGGCTCGATAAAAATCAAGGCTTGTCCGTAAGCGACGGGGCTTGATTCTTCAACTAAGATGCGAGCCACCTTGCCGGAGGAGGAAATTTTGACCGGAACGGTTTTTCCCGGCAAGGTCTCGATGTAACCGATGACTTCCTCCGAGAGAAGAGAAATTCCCTCCTCTACTTTTTGCGGGTGTCCTGGTCGGGACCAATGAAAAGTTCCTATCGCCGGAGCCGATACGCATTGATAGTGGGGGGCGGGCATTTCCGCGAAGGATTCATCGGGATGTTCTGAGGTTGAAAATCCAAACCCGGATCCCTTTTCTTTAAGCGAGACTTGCGTTAAATCCGTGCTTTTGACCCAATTAAGAATCTCTTTAATCTCTTCTGTTCTCATATTTTTCCCTTAAGAGGCCCATATTCATTTTAGCAATTTTAAAAAGCCGAGGGCCGGGATTTGAGTTTTATTTTCTCTGGTGAAACACAAAGGCCCACGGGAGTAAGTGTCCCGCGGTCGTTTCTAATATGTTGGAAAAAGGGTCTTTTAAAGAGACGTCCACTAATAAAACCGGGCTCCCATGCCCGGCAAACTCCATGAGTACCTGTCGGCAAGCCCCGCAGGGTTTGGGCGATTTGGTCGCGACACTCAGAGCGATTATTTTTTTATCTCCGCAGGCAACAGCATTAAAAATGGCGTTTCTCTCCGCGCAGATGCTGAGCCCATATGAAGAATTTTCAACATTGCACCCGGAATAAATTTTTCCGGAGGAAGTTAAAACCGCCGCTCCGACCGCATAATGGGAATAGGGGCAATAGGCGCTTTTGCGCGCTTTGAGGGCAAGCTCAATGAGCTTATTTTTTTGAGCTCGGCTGAGTGTCTTGCGGTCTTGAGGCATTAAATATATTTCCCAATAATCAAGGATAGTTTCTTTTTCGCCGCCGGCTTAATGGATTTGGGAGCGGTGACAATCGCGTGTTTCATGGCTTCTGGACAAGAGCATTGGGGCTTGCGATTGGCGATATCGGAGATGGCCGAAATAAGAAGTTTTTGAGCGTTCTTGGAATTGTCATGCATGACGGAGGTGACGATGTCGGCGGAAACTTCTTCTCCGTCTTTCCAGCAATCGTAATCGGTGACGAGGCTAATCAGGGAGTAGCACAGTTCGGCTTCTCTGGCGAGTTTTGCCTCGGTTGCGGCCGTCATGCCGATGACGGAAAAGCCGAGACCCTTGTAGAAGCGGGATTCGGCCTTGGTCGAAAAAAGAGGTCCCTGCATGCAAAGGTAGGTTCCTCCTTGGTGAGTCGAAACCCCCAAGGCTTTTGATTTTTCAAAAAGGATTTTCGATTGCTCAAGGCAAAACGGAGTGTGAAAAGCCGTATGGGCGACGATTCCGTTTCCAAAGAAAGTGGCGTTACGGCCATGGGTGAGATCGAAAATCTGGTCCGGAAAAACGAAATGCCGCGGAGAGACTTCTTCCTTCAAAGATCCGACCGCGGTCACTCCGATCAAGCGCTCAACGCCGACCGATTTAAGCGCCCAGATATTGGCCCGCACATTGATTTCTTGCGGCAAAATGGTGTGCCCGTTTCCGTGTCGCGCCAAAAAAGCGCAGGAAACTCCGGAAATTTCGCCTAAAATCAAGGGCGCCGAAGGCTCTCCGAAAGGGGTTTTCACCTTGAGCAGGCGTTTATTGGAGAATCCGTCCATATCATAAAGACCGCTTCCCCCGATAATTCCTACCTTGGCTTTTTTGCTAGAAGATGATTTCATAATATTTCCTTTATTTTTTTATTTGATTAGACGGCGGCTACTTTTAAATTTTCTTGGGTCGGAACTGGAAAGCGAGAGCAGAGTTTTTTAACCTCGCCCCTGATCGCTTTGAGCCCGGCTTCATCTTTCGATTTTGACAGAGCTTCATTAATGAGATTGGCGATGTGGACCATCTCGTTTTCTTTCATCCCGCGCGTGGTAATGGCCGGAGTTCCAATACGGATTCCGGAAGCGATAAATGGTTTTTGCGGATCATATGGAATCGAATTTTTATTGACGGTGATGCCGGCTTTATCCAAAGCCTCCTCGGCTTCTTTCCCGGTTATATTTTTCGCTCGCAGATCGACGGAAAACAGATGACAGTCCGTTCCGCCCGCGACGATCCGGAAGCCTTTTGATTTCAATTCGTCCGCCAGTTTGCGGGCATTAGCGAGGATTTGGGCCTGGTATTGCCGGAATTCCGGCTTGAGGGCTTCTCCAAAGCAGACGGCCTTGGCCGCGATAATATGCATCAAGGGTCCGCCTTGAATTCCCGGGAACATAATCTTATCGAGATTCGCTTGATGGGCGGATTTGGACAAAATGAGCCCGCCTCTAGGGCCGCGCAGGGTTTTATGGGTTGTCGAAGTGACGAAATCCGCCAAGGGCACGGGAGAGGGATAAATTTCCGCGGCGATAAGCCCCGCGTAATGGGCGACATCGGCGGCGAAAAAAGCCCCCACGGAATCCGCAATCTTTTTAAGGCGTATCCAGTCGAATTTGCGGGAATAGTTCGAGGCCCCGGCAAAAATCAAGCGCGGCTTGTGTTCCAAGGCCGAACGCTCGGCCTCATCATAATCAATCAGTTCGGTTTCCTTAGATACGTTAATTGGAATGATGTTGAAATATTTTCCCGAGAAATTGAGGGGATGTCCATGGGAGAGATGTCCTCCGTGGGCCAGGTTGAGGCCCATCACCGCGTCTCCGGGTTTTAAAACCGAAAGATAGACCGCCATATTGGCCTGGGTTCCGGAATGGGGCTGAACATTGGCGTGCTCGGCGTGAAAAAGGGTTTGCGCCCGTTCAATCGCCAATTTTTCCGCGATATCCACGAATTCGCATCCCCCGTAATAGCGTTTTCCCGGATATCCCTCGGCATATTTGTTGGTCAGAATCGAACCTTGGGCTTCTAGGACCGCGGGGGAGACGTAATTTTCGGAAGCGATGAGTTCGAGATTGTCTCTTTGCCTTTCATTTTCAAGAACGATGGCGCGGTAAATTTCAGGGTCTTGTCGTTCGAGAATAGAGTTCATTTTTGCGCTCCCGCCGCCGAGGCGTTTTCTGGAGGACAAACGGCGAAAGCTTCGGATGCGGAAATTTTTCCTTCCCTTAAAATGCGAATGGTTTTGCCGGTCGCGTCGATGACGCTGGATTCTCCGCCCGGGGTATTTCCGGAGGCGACGATATAATCGACGACTCCTCTGAAAGTGGAAACCACGTCTTCTCCCTTCGACATCGCCGGAGAACCGGAGATATTGGCGCTAGTCGACACCCAGGGCGCTCCCGAGGCTTTGATAATCTCGTTGAGCAAGGGATGATTGGGAACGCGAATGGCGACTGTCTGATATTCCGGGAAGGTCAATATTTTCCCTTGTTGCGTGGGCTTTAAAACCAAGGTTAAAGCTCCCGGCCAAAATTTCTTGGACAATTTTTCCGCTTGCTCGGTCCATTGAACCCATTTTTTGGCTTCTTCGACCGACCAGACTAAAACCGGAAGCGGTTTGATGCTGGGGCGGGCTTTAATCTGATAAATGCGTCGGGAGGCGGCCTTGATTAGGCCGGTCGAACCCACGCCGTAAACGGTGTCGGTCGGAAAAATGATGATTCGGGAAGCCTTTGCGGCGGCGGCCAAGGCTTGAATGGATTCTTCCGGCAGCTTGCCAGTCTCTCCTAAGTGAAAAATCTGCGTATCAACTTTCAGGCCCATGAAATAAGTCTCCTTTAGGATGAATCATCACGACAAATTCTCCGAGAACGGTTTCCTTTGACTGTATTTGGTCTGAGACCTCGCCGAGGTTCCCATAAAACCATTCCTCATGTATTTTAGAAATTTCTCGGGCAACCGCGCACTGGGCCGTTGAAACAAAAACCTCGGAAAGTTCCTTCATCAAATTTTTGACGCGAAAAGGGGATTCATAAATGACGATGGTTCTCTGAAGGGGGGCCAGGGCTTCCAAAATGCGTTTTCGTTTTCCCGGGGATCTGGGCAAGAAACCCAGAAAAATAAAAGAGTCGGCGGGAAGGCCGGAAGCGGCCAGGGCCGTTACGACCGCGCTGGGGCCGGGGATCGCCGAAACTTCTATCTTTTCTCTTCGAGCCAAAGCGACAATCTTGTGTCCGGGGTCCGAGATTCCCGGAAGGCCGCCATCGGAAACCAAGGCGAGGGATTTCCCGCTTTTGAGTTCGTCAATCATTTGCCTTAAAATTTTTGGATTATGTTCGTCGTATCGTTTGAGCGGGGATGAAATTCCAAAATAAGAAGTGAGAATGCGCGTTCTCCGGGTGTCTTCACAATAAATAATGGAGGCTTTTTTAAGCGCTTCAAGCCCGCGGGGCCCCATATCTCCCAAATTCCCGATGGGAGTGGGTACGATCGTCAGCATCACGATCTCTGGGGGGCAAGGCCTTCTTCCGCTTCTATTTTAAGAAAGGCCTCGACCACCGCGGGATCAAATTGCGTGCCCGCTCCTTTTTGCAATTCCGCGATGGCTTTTTCCCGTCCCAAAGCTTTGCGGTAGGGGCGATCGGAGGTCATGGCGTCCCAAGCGTCTATGACGGCGACAATCCGGGAACCGAGAGGTATTTTTTCGCCTTTAAGCCCGCTGGGATATCCGCGTCCGTCATACCATTCCTGATGATGGAGAACCATCTGAGCGACCGGTCCTAAAAATTTGACCGGAGCCAAGATTTGATGCCCGATCAGGGGATGCTTTTTCATCTCTTCGTATTCTTCCGCCGTCAATTTCCCAGGTTTATTGAGAATCGCTTCGTCAATGCCGATTTTTCCGATATCGTGAAGCAGCGCCGCATATTCGACGTAGCGGGCATAGGTCGGATCAAGATCAAGGGCCTTGGCCAGCCGTTTGGCCCTGCTGGAAGCCCGATCGGAGTGCTCATGGGTGTAGTGATCCTTGGAGTCCACCGCGCGTGCAAGAGTCTTGACCATTTCAAGATAAAAAGTTTCCAAACGCTCAAAGAGCTCTAGGTTGTGAAAGGTGACAGCCGCTTCGGAGGCGAGAATTTTTAAAAATTTCGCGTTGTGGTCTTTAAAAGGAGCCGCGTTTCCGGTGGCATGAAGATTGAGAACACCGATCGGCTTTGACTGAATTAAAAGCGGCATTGATAAAAACGGGTGAGTGTGGTTTTGGGAAGATAAATATCGCGGATCAGAAGAGGGGTCTTCGATCAAAATAGTCTGGGCTTTAGAGAACGCTTCTCCGGCGATTCCTTCCCCCGGTTTGAGAAAAAGAGTTTGGGGCTTTCCCGTTTCTGGAACGGCGGCGACGATTTTAAGATGTCCGCCGCTTTCTTCCCAAAGCATGATCGAGCCGCGCTCGCAATTCATCAGACGGCAGGCGGCTTTTAAAACCGCTTTTCCAAAATCTTCTCTTGAGACTAGCCCCGAATAGGAGACGCCTTCTTCCTGCAGATTTGAAAGCATATCCAGAAGCTGATCTAATTTTTCCCAACCCACATCGCCGGCGGAATTATTTTTCGCGGGAGTTTGACGATAGGTGTGCCGGGAAAATAAGCGCATAAAAGTAAATAATGACATCAGAAACGCCAAAGCGAGCGCGACCGATTCTAGGATAAGCACTGAAACGATGTTAGCAAAAAGCCAGCCGTTCCCGCTTATTTTTTTGTAGATTCTTCGTATGCCTAATTCAAAGAACCGCATTGCGGTCTATCCCGGAAGCTTTGACCCTCCCACCTTGGGACATTTAGATATCGTTTTTCGCGCTGCTAAAATGTTCGAGCGGGTGCTGGTGGCCGTGGCGGATAATCCGGCTAAAAAGCACACGTTTTCGGCCCAAGAGCGCCTTGAGATGGTTCGCGGGGCGATCAAGAAAATTCCCAACGCCGAAGCGGACGTCTTTTCGGGCCTACTTGTGGATTATCTCAGAAAAAAAGGAATTCAGGTTCTGATTCGAGGTCTCAGGGTGGTCAGCGATATGGATTACGAATTTCAGCTGGCCTCTTTTAACCGGACCCTTTATCCCGATGTCGAGACGGTTTTTTTGATGCCCGACGAGAGATACACCTATTTTGCCTCTTCAATGGTCAAGGAAGTGGCTCGTCTGGGGGCTTCTGCCGATTCTTTCGTCTTGCCGGATATCGCAAAAAAGTTAAAGGAAAAGTTTGAGCCTGGTCGAGACTAAAAAACCTTTTCCCGTTTCCGGGTTTGTGTTTCTAATCGCGCTTCTCATCCGGGGCGTTTTTGTCTTTTGGATGAACGCCCAAAATCCGAAATTTGCCTGGGACGGCGACGCAAAGGATTATCAATCCTATGCCGTTCATCTTCTTAAAGACGGATCTTATCAAAACGATCAAGGCGATCAATTATTTAGAATGCCGGGTTATCCTGTGTTTCTCTATTTCATCTATCGAGTTTGTGGGGTTTCTCCGCTGGCGGTTCAGAGCGCGCAGGTTATTTTGGGAGCCTTTTCATGTCTGCTTTTATTTTTGATTATGCGAAAATTGGGAGGAGAAGACTGGGGTTTTTTCTGCGGTATATCCTTGGCGATTCTTTATGACGCCATTGAACCTTCCGCCCAGATTCTCAGCGAGGGCCTGGCCATTCCTCTTATCTCTTTATTTTGGTATTTGTGGTTTTGTTGGGAAAATTCTGTGAACGTTAAATCCGCGGTGTTGTCGTTAGTTTGCGCGGCGCTTTCCTTTGTTCGTCCTGAATTTGGGCTTTTCGCGCTCGTTTTATGCCTGGGTTATCCTCCGGTTTTATCGAAAAACTCAGGAAAACAAATTAAAGGCTGGGTTTGGGGCGCGGTTTTTCTCGCCGCCTTTACTCCCTGGATGGCGCGCAATTGGAATTTGTTTCACCGCTTAATTCCGTCTTCCGGGCAAGGAGAAGCTGGAATCTATATGGGACTAGCCTTGCCGTTAGAACACTTGGGGGATATTTCAAAGTCTAAGCGCGCTCCGGAGAATTTGGGGAGTGTCGAACGGGAGGAGTTTTACAAGAGAGAATTTATCCGGCTATGGCATTTGACTCCGGCTTTTAAAATCGTCAAGGCTTATGCGGTCAATGCCTTGTCTGTTTTTTATCCTTTTTTGCCCAGCTATGACTGGAGCTATGTGCTTTTTGTTCCGCTTTGGTTGTGGGCCTTTTTCAGGGTGCGCTATTTTCCCCAGATGTTTCCCTTGTGGATCATGCTAGTCTTATATGTCCTGGTTCATACACTGGCCGGCGGCCCGGTTTCCCGCTATAGACAGGTTTTGTCTCCGATGCTGTTAATTTTAGCGACCCTGGGAGCCCGAGATTTAAGAGAGCATTTCGGGAAAAATTTTTGGAAGATTTTTTCCTTGTGGGGCGGGCTCAACCTTTCCCTTTGGGCTTTTGCCCCACAGGTCCGCGGCGTCGTTTTATCTATTGCCTCTCTTTTGAAACTCCATACCTAGATCGCGACAAATTTTTTCGTCTAAATTTTAAAAATTCGTGCTATAATAAAAGCAGGCCCTAATAAGGCCAGCCGCGAATTAGGCGGCCATTGTCAGTAACATAAAGAGGATAGTAACAGGAATGCCTACAGGAAAAGTGAAGTGGTTTAATGATCAGAAGGGCTTCGGGTTCATCACCCCGGACGACGGGTCCAAGGACTTGTTTGTCCATCACAGCGCCATTACGGGCGATGGGTTTAAGACCTTAGCCGAGAATCAATCGGTTGAGTTCGAAATCCAGCAGTCGGACAAAGGTCCCAGAGCGACCAACGTTAAAAAGCTCTAAGCGCCTTCAGTAGGCGTTCTTAAACAAAACCCGCCGAAATTTTTCGGCGGGTTTTGTATTTTTAACTCGAAAAAGGTAGAATGAGAGCATGAATTCCTCAATGGCGTCCGGTTCCCGCTGTCTTTCTTTTTCGGAAAACTTGTCTCCAAAATCAGTCAGCGTTTCTTCGGCCCTTTGGGTGTTGGGGGCTTCTCTTTTGATCGCCTTGTGCGCTCAAATTACGATTCCGCTTCCTTTTACTCCCGTTCCTTTGACGGGTTCGACTTTTGGGGTTCTCTATGCCGCCGCGCTTTTAGGGCCGCGCCGGGCTTTGGCGAGCGTCGGTCTCTATCTCGTTTTAGGGGCTTTGGGGCTGCCGTTTTTCGCCGGGGCTTCTTCCGGTTGGCACGTTTTCTTGGGTGCGACCGGAGGCTACCTTATCGGCTTTATCCCGGCGTCTTATTTGGTGGGGCTTTTATCCGAGCGCGGCTGGGACCGGGATCCTTTGACCGCTTTCTCTCAAATGATGCTGGGAAGTTTCGTGATTTTGGCTTTTGGCCTGGTCGTTCTTTCTTTATATGTTTCTAAGGGAAGCCTTCTCGCCAAGGGGTTTTACCCGTTTCTCGCCGGCGATATTCTTAAATCCATTCTTTCCGCCGGGCTTCTCCCGCTGGGTTGGCGATTCGTTAAGAAATAAATTAAGGCTTCATCTGGGAGCGCCTGCGGCCAAGGCAATCGTTTGAAATCACCAAGAGCCCGGCTTTTTTGGCGCGCGCTTCGCCTTCCGGATGGGAAATCCCGTCTTGGAGCCATATGGCTTTGGCCTTAATCAAAATCGCTTCCTCAATAACCGGCAAGACCTCTTCCGATCTTCTGAATACATCGACCACATCGACCGGCCCGGGAATATCAAGAAGAGACGGATAGCATTTTTCGCCGAGAATTTCCTTGTGTCCCGGGTTGACCGGAATAATTTTATAGCCCTCTTCCTTTAAATAGGCGGCGACGGAGTGGCT
>JAKAQV010000064.1 GCA_021819565.1 bacterium
CCGGTTTGATGAATTGATTGATGAAGTGTCCGATGTTTTTCGCGCTTAGAAAGCTCGAGTCGAACTGAAAGGCGTAGAGACCTAGAAATCCAACCAGGTAAGCGCAGAGAAAAGGTTTCCATAGCCTTGGGGGGATTTTAGGGCCTAGAGCTTGGGTGGGCGCGTCTTTTTCAAAAACAAAGCTCCAAAGAGCGGCGCTAAAAAGAAGCAAGACGGCCACAGCGCAGCCGATATTCAGGTTTTGGCTTGGTAACCCTTGGGGGATTAACTTTGTTTTAAAATGCGTGTGGATCAAAATGAGAACGCCAATGGAGGCGAGAATAAAAATAGCGGAAAGGCCCAGAGCCGTGTTTTTAGCCCAGCGCGCCAGCGGCTTTTTAAATTCTCTTGCCGCCAGTAGGCAAGCCTGTGGAATGACGGGCAGAATATAGGTGATGAGTTTTGAGTGGGAAATAGAGAAAAACCCTATAATCATCAAAACCCAGATGGCTAGGGATGTTTCCGAAAGGCCTTTTTTGATTTCCGCAATTCCTTTCCATAATCCGCTCAAGGCCAAGGGGCTCCAGGGCAGAATGGCGAGCGGGAATACCAGGATAAAGAAATACCAGGGGTTTGAGCGGTGATATTTGGGAGTTAAAAAGCGGAGAACATGCTGATCCCAAAAAAAGAATTTAAAAAATCCGGGATGATGCTTTTCCATGATCCAAAACCAGGGTAAAAGAAGAGCCGTAAACAATAAAATTCCCAGGGGTTTGAAAAGGAGGGAAAAGTTTTTTCTTAAAGCGGGAACGGCTAAAGCCGACAGAATCGCCCAGCCGCCGGGGAAAACCAGGCCGATGAGGCCCTTGGATAAAAAGGCTAAGGCCGAAAAGGCCCAAGCCCCCGGCACGGCCCAGGCGGCGTCCTCGGGGCGCAGAAGGGTTCTTAATATTAGAGAAAAAGATCCCAGCAGAAAAACGGTGAGAGGCAAATCAGGCGTGATGTAATGGGAAAGAAAAAAATAGAGAAGACTCGTTGAAAGAAAGACGCCAGCCAGAAACCCGGTTTCAAAATCAAACAGCCACGAGCCGGTCCAGATCAGAATCATGATTCCCAAAACCGAGAGAAGGGCGGTTGGTAGCCGGGCGGCGGCCTCATTGACCCCAAAAACCTTGTAGCTGGCGATCGACATCCAATAGCCCATCGGAGGCTTTTCGACATAGTCGAAATAATCCAGGGTCGGAGTCGCCCAGTGCTTGAGGACTAGCATTTCTCGCGGCACTTCCGCGTATCTCGCGTCGTCGACTTCAATGAGAGGATGGCCCAGGCTCCAAAAAGGCATCGAGACCGTCAGCAAAAACATCCAGACAAAAGAGGGGGGGAGACGTTTAAAATTTTCAAGCCACTTCAAGGAGCACCTTCCCAAAATGATTCTGTTCGGCTAAATATTGATGGGCTTTCGCCGCGTCTTTAAGGGGGAAAATTTTGTCTATGCTCGGGCGCAATTGGCCGAGATTGATGAGTTGAGAGACTGTTCTCATCTCGGAAAGATTTCCCATTTTGGCGCCTAAGATCTGGAGCTGTCGGCTAAAGAGGTAGCGCATGTCCAAGTTGACGATAGGTCCGCTGGTAGAGCCGCAGCTGATGAGTTTTCCGCCAAAAGCGAGACTCTTAAGCGCGGCTTCAAAAACCGTGGGGCCCACATGTTCAAAGACGATGTCGGCCATTTTCCCGCCGGTGATTTTTATGACCTGCCGCGTGATGTCTTGGGGCGGGCTCTGGATGACGGCATCGGCTTTGAGCTCTTGGGCCTTTTTTAATTTTTCTGTCGAGCGCGATACGGCGATGACAAAGGCCTTATTCCATTTCGCGATTTGAATCGCGGCGCTTCCCACCCCGCTTCCCGCGCCCATGACCAGCACAATTTGATTGGGGCGGAGTTTCCCTAATCCGATCAGCATATGCCAGGCGGTTAAAAAAGTGAGAGGAAAGGCCGCGCCCTCTTCAAAGCTGACGGAAGGAGAAAGCGGCAATAGGTATTTTTCCGGAACGCTGATATATTCCGCGTAGCCGCCCGCTCCGCCTTGCGCGCCGATAATGCCGTATTGGGAACAATAGCTGTCTTGTCCGCTGACGCAAAAATCGCAGGAACCGCAGAATCTTCCCGGAGAGACCGCGACCCGGTCGCCAACTTTGACGGAAGAAACTCCGGGCCCGAGTTCCGCGACTTCCCCGGAGACGTCCGAACCCGGAATATGCGGCAATTTAATTTTATAGGAGGGAATTCCTTCCCGGATCCAGAGATCGAGATGATTGAGCGCGCAGAACTTAACGCGCACCAAGGCCTCGCCCTCTTTAGGCGCGGGCTTTGAAATCTCCGTCCATTTGAGATTTTCGGGACCCCCGAAGTTTTCGAGAATGACGGCCTTCATCGGGATTTCTCAGCGCGCGATCGGCGCTTTTTTGGGTTCGATATATTCTTTTTCCTCCATCCAATCGTCGTTATAGATTTTGGAAAGGTATCTCATTCCGGTGTCGGGGAGTAAAACCACCACGAGATCTTTGTCGCTGAGTTTTTTGGCCAGTTCTAATGCGGCCCAAACTGCGGCTCCAGAAGAGCCTCCCGCGAAAATTCCTTCTTCGGTTGCGAGGCGTCGAGTCGCCAAAAAGGCGTCTTTGTCGGTCACTTGAATGACGTCATCTGGAAGTTTTAAATCCATCGTCGCCGGAAACATGTCTTCGCCGATTCCCTCGATGACGTAGGGCCGGGCCTCGCCTTTGCGGTCAAACTTTATTTTCTCGTAATAAATCGAGCCGATGGGGTCCGCTCCGACGACTTTCACCTTCGGATTTTGATCTTTTAAATAGCGTCCGGTTCCGCTGATGGTGCCGCCGGTTCCCATTCCGGCGACAAAGTGCGTGACCTTTCCTTCGGTGTCTTTCCAAATTTCAGGCCCGGTGGTTCGGTAATGGGTTTTGGGGTTTTCCGGATTGAAATATTGATTGGGGTAAAATGAATTGGGAATTTCCTTGGAAAGCCTCTCCGCGACGGAGTAGAAGCTTTGGGGATCCTCGGGCTCGACTGCGGTCGGGCAAACGATGACTTCCGCTCCCAGCGCCTTGAGAAGGTTGATTTTTTCGCGCGATTGCTTGTCGGTGATCGTAAAAATCAATTTGTAGCCCTTAATCGAAGCCGCCAGCGCCAGTCCAATGCCGGTGTTTCCCGAGGTTCCTTCTATAATCGTCCCGCCGGGCTTTAAAATTCCGCGTCTTTCCGCGTCTTCAATCATCGCGATTCCAATCCGGTCTTTAACCGAACCGCCGGGGTTGAAGAATTCGCATTTGACATAGACCGAAGCCTTGAGATTCTTGGTCATGCGGTTGAGGCGAACGAGCGGCGTGTTTCCAATGGTTTCTAGTATGTTTTCGTATTTCATGTTATACCTCTTGTCTTCGTGTGAGCGCTTCGGAGAGCGTTCTTTCATCCAAATAATCGATGTCTCCGCCCAGGGGAACGCCGTGGGCGATGCGGGTAATTTTGACCGGAACCTCTTTTAAAAGCCGGGTTAAATAAAGAGCGGTGGCTTCTCCTTCCGTGTCCGGGTCGGTCGCTAAAATGATTTCCCCGGTCCCGGGCAAAAACGCGCGGGCGCGGGAGAGAAGTTCTTCTATTTTTAAATGCTGAGGAAATTTCCCGTCTAAGGGAGATAGCGCGCCATGAAGGACATGATAAAGTCCGCGGTAGCTTCGCGCCCGTTCAAAAGCGACGACGTCTTGAGGCTCTTCGACCACGCATAAAACCGCGGGATCGCGGCTTTCATCCGCGCAGATGCGGCAAATTTCTTCTTCGGTAAAATCGAGGCATTGTCGGCACAGGCGCATCGCGGTTTTGGCTTCCCGGATCGCGGAGATTAAACCCTCGGCCTCGTTTTGCGGGGAGCGTAAAAGAAAAAGGGCCATTCGTTCCGCTTGTTTTGGGCCGATGCCGGGCAAGCGCTTAAGAGCGGCCGTCAGTTTTTGAAAGGATTTCATTTTTTGACGATTCTTCCCCCTAGAATTTGACGAGCCTTGTTGAAAGATTCTTCCGCGGGGTTGGGCGCGGACAAAGAACGCGCGGGAGCTTTCTCGGTGATTTCAAGCGCGATGAGGGTTTTCGCGAGCTTGCTTAAGGCTTCTTGAATGAAGGCTAAATTCTTTTTCGCTTGGGAGGCGTCGAAAGATTGCGCGAAAATCAGGCGCCAGCGCTGCGGAGAGTCTTGCGATAATTCGGCCTTGGAAAGAGCGGCCGCTAGCGCCGGCTTTTCAGATTCAAAGGATTTGAGAAATTGAGTCCACATGTCCGAGTGAACGGCGGGGCTTGTTTCTTTTGAATCCGTCTCATCTGAAAGTTCGGAGGGTTCAGCGGGTTCGAAATCATCCAAAGCGTCTGATTCCGCAGCTGACTCCGCGACTACTGGAGAAGAGTTTTGCGGAATTTTTCCCGCGCTTAAACGCGCTTCCAAAGCTTCCAAGCGCTTGACCCATGAGGGTAAATCCGAAGCCGCTTCCAAGGTTCCAAAAAGGCCGAGCTCGAGATTAAGAAAGGGCGAATCGCTTAAACGCAAGTCTTGAATAATGGCGTTAAGCCTCTTTAAAATAAAGGTCAGGGCCTCAAGGCTGGTTTTTTTCTTGAGGTTTTCCGCTGCGCCTTTTAGAGAGATGGGCGAATAAAAACTGCGGTAAATTTCGTGGAAGAAACTGCGGATATCCTTGACGATTTGAGCGGGGTCCAAACCCTCTTCCTCGGCCTTGACGAGAAGTTTGCCCAAATTTTCCTTATTTCTGTCGATGAGAGATTCGGCGAAACTCTCAATTGTTTCCTTGGGGGAAAATCCCAATAAATTTCTGACGGAAGTCTCGGTCAAGGGGTCGTGGCTGGAAGAGCGGCATTGATCCAGCAAACTGATCGCGTCTCGCGCCGCGCCTTCGGAGGCCTGGGCTAAAAGAAAAAGAGCCTGGGAATCCACTTCAATTTTTTCTTGTTGGGCGATAGAAGCGAGATGCTGCGCGAGAATTTCATTGGACAAGGGCCGAAAGCGAAAACGCTGGCACCGGGAGACGATCGTTGGCGGAATTTTGGATGATTCCGTGGTCGCCAGAATAAACACGACCCGCGGCGGGGGCTCTTCCAGGGTTTTTAAAAGGGCGTTGAAGGCGGCGCTTGAGAGCATATGCGCTTCGTCGATAATAAAAATTTTGTAGCGATCGCGATGGGGGACCAGGCTTAAGGTCTCGATAATCGCTTCCCGGACATTGTCGACGCCGGTGTTTGAGGCCGCGTCCATTTCCAAAACGTCCAGGGAATTTGAACGCGCGATTTCCAGACAGGAATCGCATTCAAGGCAAGGTTCAGGGGAAAGGCCTTTTGCACAGTTGAGAGATTTGGCGAGAATTCTCGCCGTGGTGGTTTTCCCCACGCCGCGCGGCCCGGTAAAAAGGTAGGCGGGATATATCTTTCCGGCCTTAAGCGCGTTTTTTAGGGTTTTTGAAACCGTTTCTTGGCCGATGACTTCGTCGAAATTTCGGGGCCTAAATTTTCGCGCTAGAGGAACGTAATCGCTCATCTTAACACTCTTTCTCCGTCAAAACTCAGCGCGCCCGGGCCGAAGGCCAAAACCATGAGTAGTCCCCCCATGATGGCCAGATTCTTGATTAAGTGGGTCCGCTGATCGGGAGTGACGTGAAAGATGAGCGTGACCGGAATTAAAAATGCGGTTAAAAGAGCGGCTCCCCAGCGGCTGTAAAAACCCAGGGCCAAGGAGAGCCCGCCGGCGGCTTCAATTAAAATCGCCAGGGCGCAGAGAAAGTAAGGAGAGGGAATTCCATAGACCATCATGGTCTGAGCCGTCGCATCGAAATGGAGCATCTTTCCGAACGCGGCGGCGAGAAAGGTCAATGCGAGCAGTAAACGCCCTAAAAAGGCGCAATAGTCTTGACGGGCCACTTAGACGAAGATATCAAAGGGGCTTTGCCTCTGTCAAATGGGTAAAACAAGCGAGTCGACGGAATTCCGAAAGCCAAGGCCAAAATATCAGAGGATTTCACGCGTGAAGCGTTGGTGTTCTCTGGGTAAGCAGGAAAAGGCGACTTAAACCGTTCTTGAGCATGCGGAACTTATCTGTAAGGATTGGGGAGAAGCCGCCTAAACATCCGAGCGTAGTCCGGAATTTGCCAGTGGGCGTTGAGCCCGCTGGGGTTGGGAAAAACCCAGAGCCAGGTGTTTCCGATTTTCTCCCGCTGAAGCCCGACGCGAGCGCGGGGGTGGTCAAAAGCCTCGCGGTAAAGCCCGAGCCCCAGAAAAGCGGCGTGATCGGGCTTATAGCGCAAAATCTTTCGCGTGAGGAGATGAGCCCCACGGCGCAACTCTTCGCGGCTGAGTTCGTCAGCCCGCGCTGTCGCCCGAGAGACGATGTTGGTGATGCCGATATCGGATTTGAGCAGCTTCTCCGATTCATAAGGAGAGAGCGGGTGGCGCAAGAGTCCCGAGAGGTTGAGAGCTGGCCAGAAGCGATTGCCGGGTCTCCCAAAGTGATGGCCGATCGCCGCCGTGTAGAGGCCGGGGTTAATTCCGACAAAGAGGACGTGAAGCCGCGGGCGGATTATATCCTTGACAGTTTTTTCTCGGGCGGCTTCTAAATCCGCTTTCGTGGGACGCTTGCGGTCCTCATCAGAAAAAATTTTAGCGGCCATAAGTTCAAACCCAAGCTACAAAATAGATTCAGCGCGAGTAAAGTTTAAGCCTCGGTCTGTCATCCGCCTATAAAGTAAAATAAAAACATTATGTTTGAATCTTGGGCCTTGGTGGCCGTGGCGGCCTTATTGGGTTCCACCCTTGCGGGAGTCACCGGCTTTGGCGGAGCCGCGATTTTACTGCCACCCCTTGTTTTCATTTTCGGAGTCAAAGGCGCCATTCCCATTTTGACAGTCGCGCAGTTGATTGGAAACGCAAGCCGGGTCTATTTTCACAGAGAAGCCCTAGATTGGAAGGTCGTCGGTTATTTTGGATTGGCCGCCGTGCCAAGCGCTATTCTCGGCGCCTATTTATTTTCCGTGGTGAACGCGTCCTTGATTCTTCGGGTCTTGGGCGTTTTTCTTTTGGCGACGGCTCTTTGGCGGCACTCGGGCGCGCAAAAAATCCCGAAATTTCCGGCTGCCGGCTTTCTTGGAGTGGGCGCGGTGTTTAGCTTTTTATCCGCCATTGTGGGCAGCGTAGGGCCGTTTATCGTGCCGTTTTTTCTGTCCTACGGGCTAGTCAAAAGCGCCTTCATCGGAACGGAAGCCCTGTGCACCGTCTTGATGCATATCGCCAAAATAGCGATTTATGGACGCACCGATCTTCTCTCTTACCAATCGGCCTTTTTCGGGCTGGCTCTGGGGCCCTTGATGATTTTAGGCTCCTGGACAGGAAAGAAAATCGTCGACCGCATCCCCGAGAGGGTTTTTGTCATTCTCGTTGAGATGACTCTTGTCCTCGCGGGCCTAAGCTTTCTTTTCAGGCCCGCCTGACTTCTTTAAGAATTCTTGCTAAAATGGAAATCGGAGGGTAATATGGAACCAATCAAAATTAATCCATCAAAAACCGCTTTTGTTTCTATTGATCTGCAGAAAGGAATCCTGGGGTTTCCCACCCTGCCCCATTCGCCCCAAGAGGTTGTCAAAAACGCCAAGTCGCTCGCCGACGATTTGCGCTCTAAAGGTGGTTTTGTCGTCTGGGTGCGCGTCGCGATGGCCAAAGATGGGAAAGATCGGCTGGATATTCCCTGCGATTCTCCAATGGCGATGAAATCTCTCCCCCCCGATTGGTCCGAGATTTCTTCCGATCTTGATATTCAGCCTGGGGATCATATCGTGACTAAAAAGCAATGGGGAGCTTTTTATGGAACCGACCTTGAGCTTCAGCTCAGGCGCCGCAATCTCGACACGATCATCCTTGGCGGCATCGCGACTTGTTTCGGAGTTGAAAGCACCGCCCGAGCCGCCTATGAGCTGGGCTTTAGGCAGATTTTCGCTCAAGACGCCATGTCTTGTCTGAGCGTGGAAAGCCACGAACACGCCCTAGCCCGCGTATTTCCGCGTATGGGACACGTGCGAAGCGTCGCTGAGATTTTAAGCGCGCTAAAATAAAATCTCGAAGCTCTTTTGGCTAGATTGGTGTCTTCGGTCTTGGGGAGTAGATGTTATAATCTAATCATCAAGACCTTTCGGGTCTTTTGCTGAAATCGTGAAAATTCAATCGGGCTTTAATATTATTTGCGCGGCTTTTCTGTGCTTGGGGCTTGCCTCCTGCAAAAAATTCAGAGGCAATCTGGCCATTTCAGGTTCGATTACCGTTTCCGGGAATCTCATCAATGAAGTCATGCATCGGGAAGAGTCCTTGTTCATCGTGGTCAAAGACGCCGGGGGAACGCCCATTGCGGTTAAGCGCATTGTCAACCCTCAGTTTCCCGTTTTCTATAAAATCAACTCCGATGATCTTTTGCTCCCCGATGCTCATTTAAAATATCCGCTGACGGTGGAAGCCCAGTTGAGCACAAAGGGGAAAATCGGTCCTCCGGTTCCCGGCGATTTTGTCGGCATCTATCCAAACTCCGTCAGCCCGCGACAAAGCCGGGTCGGGATTGTCATTAACCGATATCTGTAAAAGCGGCTCTTAAGCTCTGTTTCAGAGCCTTAAGGGAACTTTTTTCGCCTTCAACCGTAAGAAGGGTGTGAACTTTCAGCTTTGGGGGCGAAAATGCCTGGATATTCTTTGGCCGCCGATTTGCGCGCATTGCAGGAGAGGTTTGTCCAGTAGCGTCAGCGGAACTCTATGCCATTCTTGCCGCGCGCAATTAATTCCCTTAGAAGCGCCGTTTTGCTTAAGATGCGCGGACGTGTCCAATCTTGTCAGCGCTCTTTGCGTTTCCTGCCGGAATAAAAAATTCGCCTGTCGACTCATTCGCGCGGCCTTTCTCTACCGGGGGCCCATTCATTCCTGGGTCTATTCTTTTAAATACCGGGGAAGATTTCCCGCCGCCCAAGAAGCCGGCCGATTAATGGCGCGAAATTGGGCCCGCTTTCGAGAACTTCCGCCGCCGGATATCTTGGTTTCCGTTCCTCTTCATTTCCGACGGGAAAACGAAAGAGGATACAATCAGGCGGAGATTTTGGCCCGGGCTATCTCGAAAGAAACCGGCATTCCGGTTTTAAGTCCGCTCATTCGCGTTCGCGAGACTCAGGCGCAATGGAAATTAGACAAGAAAAGCCGCCAGCGGAATATCGCCGGGGCTTTTAAAGTCGCCCGCCCGGGAGATGTTTTGGGGAGGCGGATAGTCTTAATCGATGATGTCTGCACGACCGGCTTTTCTCTTGAGGCCTGCGCCGAGGCGCTCAAAGAGCGTGGCGCTATTGATGTCTGCGCTTATGCCTTTGCGCGCGAGATTTAAATCGGGAAGGTATTTCAATTATGTCACCCTGACGGAAGTCGGGCCGAAGCGCAAAGTCTTTCTAAAAGGCGCTCCGGCACGCTCTCGCTTCGCGAGCGAAGCCAGGGTCCAGTATCTGGATTCCGGCTTATGCCGGAATGATGACAACGGCTTACGCGAGTTTTTGGGAGAAAGATATGCCGCTAGACTATTTTCGCCGCCCTTCTTTTATGTGCCTTTGTGTTTACATCGCCATTTTGTCCTTGGCTTATCATTTCGGATATTTAGGCATTGGTTTTAAGAAGGCTTTACAGCCCGCGCTTTCCTTTGATTCCGGATTTTTAGTTTTGGCCCAAAGCCCGAGCCAGGAGGGTTGGGGCGGATGGATTTTTGAAGGCAAAATTCTCCGCTTGCCGATACGCGGCCTGGTTTTGGCGCGTTTTCCCAGAAATTTTCCTTTGTTAGACGTTCGCCCGGGCGATATGGTTTTGGTTTCCGGGGAACTCAAGCTCCCCGAGCCCGCTCGCAACCCCGGAGATTTCGATGTTCGCTCTTTTTTCTCCATTCATGGAATTTCCTACAGAATAGACGCCTACTCGTTGAAATTCATCTCGCGCTCGATCGACGCGCGCTGGAAAATCTTTTCCTGGCCTTTTGCATTCCGGAAATCCATTCAAAGGGTTTTTTACTCGCGATTGGATCCGAGATC
>JAKAQV010000065.1 GCA_021819565.1 bacterium
AAGCGCTAGCGGTCTTTCCATAAAGACGGGCTTTTAAGAAAGCTCATCGCGTTGGCCTTAAGAGCCGAAGCGATATTTGCGGTATCAGTCGAGGCTGGCAATTCATCTTGAGATGGTTTATACCAGCATAAAGGCCTCATTCCTGAAGTGTAGCCTTGGGAAAGAACGCAAGCCCCGACCGCGGGATCGGTGTTGCTCATGTCGACTAAATAAGACTTGTTGCATAGAGCGCCCTGAAAATAAGTGTCTAACCGGCATTGGGCGGCGGGATGGCCGTCATAGGTTTGATGGATGATATGGGGATCCGGAGTGTAGAAATGAAGCGGCTTGTGGTCCCGTGTTAATTCCGCCAAAAGCCCTGAAACGGAAAGCCCGGCCATGGCTTCACGCACGCAAATTGAAATTTCTCCTTGACTGTTGGGATAAGATTTCGCGCAGGCCTTTCTAACGAAGATAGAATCTTTATTGCCCCAAAAGCGGGTAAATTGAGCGGATCCTGAATCGGCGAAAACGCGGTGGAGGCATTTAGAGGTTGAGAAATAATCGGCTTCTCCTTCATCAGAAGCCCAATTATCCCCGCCGCCATACTTGGGCGCTCCGCCTAAATGGTGCCCCATTTCATGACAGGCGACCAAGGCGAAACCATCTTGGGTCATATGTTTGTCCCGCGCCAAGCCTCCATAGCTGTTGATAATCCATTGTCCGTTGATTTCTTCGGCATCGGAATTAACGGTCGGATCATTCCATAGGCGGTTAAAGACCAGTGTCCCGCCATGGGCGGCGACAATTGGGGCATAGACGGCCTGAACCTCGTCGATGACCTGGTTAAATTGCTCTTCGGTGATGCCGCTCTTGGCCGACATGGAAGTAATCGGATTTTTGAGGTGATTGGTAGGCAAGAAGCTTTCTTTGGAAACGGAAGAACCGCTAAAAGAATTTTGGGAGAGAATTAAGCAGACAGATAACATCGCGGCTGGCAGAAAGAATAGTTTTTTCTTTTTGGACATAAAGCCCCCTTATTAAGCCCCATTGTGCCATAAGTGAAAAAAAAATGCAAACCAATTTTGGATTGGTGGGGGAAATTAGGAGGCGTCGTCCGGTGGGTCTACGTCTTTAATTGGCCGCACTTCTTCCGATTGAGAGGGTTTCGACTGAGAAGCTTGAGAATTAATCTCTTGAATTTTGGCGGAAAGTTCTTTTTCTCTGCGCGCTAAAAGTTCTTTCGCTCTCTCTTCTTTTTCAAAATAGTTTTTTTCAAGCTCTACTTTTCTTCGGTCTAGTTCCAAAGAACGACGCTTCCACTCCTCTTGCAACTCTTTTCTGAGAGTGTCGAGATCTTTGGATTGCTGTTTTAAAACCTCGGCTTCAAATTTTTCGGCGGTTTCCTTGGCCTTGGCAATTTCCGCTTCCATATCGGCTTTGCGCCTTTCAAAGCGGGCTTCAATCATTTTTTCTTTGCGGGCGAGTTCTTCCGCGTGACGCTCGCGCATTTCGGCGATTTGAATTTCGTGGTTATAGATTAAATCCTCTTCCCGGCGGGCCATTTCCCTTTTGAGGGCTTCTTCCCTGGAGTTAAAATATCGCTGGAGCTCGTGTTCTCGCTCCAGAGCTTCTTCTTTTTCTTTTTTCCTTCTTTCTTCCATTTCGTCTTTGACCTTGACCAGCTGTTGAGCGAATTCCCGCCTTTGGCGTTCCAGCTCGGATTCATAGCGACGGACTAATTCTTCTTCTCTTAGACCCCATTGCTTGTCGAGATTTTTTTCCTTAAGGGCATAATCTGAGATAACGCGGGCCTTCCAATCTTTAAACTCCTGGGATTGAGACTGCTGTATTCGCTCGATTTCAGCGGTTTTAGCGGCAAAAGCCGCGTCTAAGGCGCGGCTCTTTTCCTCATATTCAGCCTTAATGGCGGCTTTTTCGAGTTCCAGGCGCGAGGTCTGCTCCTTGAGGAAATTTTCCTTGTCTTGTTTGAGAGCTTCTCTTAATTCGTTTTCACGGTTTGCAAAAAATTGTTCAAGGGACAATTTCTGTTTTCTCGCTTCTTCCTCTATTTCGTTTTGTCTTTCCGCGAGTTGTCTTGCGCGATCTTGGTAGATTCCTTCAAGTTCCGAACTTTTTCTTTCGAATTCGCGTTTTAATTCTTGAATCCTGTTTTCTCTTAGTCTTAAGGTTTCGCTTTCAAGCTCGGCTTCTTTTCTGCGGAATTTTTCCTCAAGGTCCTCTTGTTTTCTCGCCAGTTCTCTTTGCTTGAGCGCATATTCTTCATCGAGGGCTTTAAGTTTTTCCGCGATTTGATTCTGGAGAGGAAGTTTTTCTTTCGCGAGTTCTTCTTCAAAATGCCGGATGAGTTTTTCTTCTTTATCGCTCCATTGCTTTCTGAGGCGGCTTTCAAGTTCCGTATAACGCGCTTCATAGGACGCCGCTTTTTGCTGGAACTCTTCTTCGAGATTTTTCCTTTCTATTCTCAGGCGTTCGTCTATTTCCTGGGAGCGCTCCGCCAGGGCTTTGGCGCGTTCTTCAAACTGCTGATTGGCGGCCCGGTCTAGGTTTTCGCGCGCTTGTTTGACTCTCTGCCAAAGCCCGTTTTCCAACTCTCCCCAGGAAGCTTGCAGTTCGCTTTCGCGCCGAGCATATTTCTCGCGAAGCTCTTGTTCCCGTGCGCGATATTCCTTGATGAGTTTTTCTTCTCTCTCCGCGACTTTAATTTCTATTTCCTTGGCTAAAATCTCAAGACGGCGTTCCAGGTTTTCATTTTGGCTTTTAAGGGCGGATCTTTCCTCAAGGATTGTTTTTAGATCTTCTTCCCGCGTTCGCAAGATAGCGGCGATTTCGCGGTCTCTTTCTTGTCGGACGACTTCAATTCTCCCGATGTCTTGCCGATATTTTTCGGCGAGCTCAAGCTTCTCTTTTTCGGATTGAAGAAGAGAGGCTTCTCTTTCCTCGATTTTCTTTAAAGCTTCGGCCCAGGATTTTTCTTTTTCCGCGGAACTGCGGGCGATTTTTTCTATTTCCGCCTGGGCGATAGACAAGGCCTCTTCCAGGCGTTTTTGATCGGCTTCGATGCGAGAGCGCTCTTCGGATCGTATTTGAAGTCGCATCTCGTTTTGGGAACGCTCTTGGCGGTCTCTGAGGTCTTTTTCTATCGCTTCTTGGCGGGCGAGATTTTCCTTGAGGGTTTTGAGACCGTTCTCAAGATCAAGGACTTTATTTTCTAAGGCCTTTTTTTGGTAGGACTCCTCTTTTTTCTCTGATTTAAGGCGCTCGTTGACCGATTGGAGATTGCGTATCGTTTCTAGGGCGCCGCGCAAGGCGAGGTGCGCGGCTTCGAGATTCTCTATTTTCCCAAAGCCTTCTCCTTCCCTTTCCGCCATACTCCATTTTTGCGTATTTTTGTTGCAAAATCTTTACATTGAACGGCGGCATTAGTTTTGATTTAATGAAGGGTATGCAAAAGAAGGGGCTCTTTTTCCATTGGGGGCTTATTTTCTTTTTCTCGGCTGTCGCGGTTTATGCCATGGCCTATGTCGATTTGATTTTTCGCGCGCGTGCGGCCTATCTTGAGGGAGAAAAATATCTTGACTGGAACGAGCATCCGGAATTAAAAAGGGATTATTATGAGCGGATTTTCGCGCAAAGAAAAAAGCGCATAGAAGCGGATTTTAAAAGCGGGAGGCTGACTCAGGCGGAAGAAGTTCAAAAAATTGAGTTGGCGCGCTTTAGGGAAAAAGAGCGCGTGTCCGAAAGTTCTCTTAAATACGCTTACATCTGGTTTCAAACGGCAGTCAAACTTTTTTCGCCGCCGGAGAGCCGTTGGGTCAAGCTGTCTAGACAGGAAATGCCGAAAACTTTATCTCTTTGGAAAAAGGAGTTGGACGCTCGTCATATTCCGTATCAGGATTACATGTTTGAGTAGTTTTGCGTTTGGGTCAATAAAAATCAAGGGGGGTTTATGCTTATTTTCTTAGTCGCGGTGTTTGCGTTGGGGCTTGCGAGCGTGCGCGTGGTCACGGAATATGATCGGCTGGTTCTTTTCTTTCTAGGGAAATTTCAGGGCGTGTCGGGGCCTGGGATTGTTTTTGTCGTTCCTGGTCTGATGAGCGCGCAAAAAATTACTTTGCGCGTGGTGGTTCATGACGTGCCGCCTCAAGACATCATCACGAAAGACAATGTCTCCGTCAAGGTCAACGCCGTGGTTTATTTCAAGGTGGTCGACCCGGAAAAAGCCATTTTGGCGGTTCAGGACTTTTTTTACGCGACCAGTCAGCTCTCTCAGACGACTTTAAGAAGCGTTCTTGGGCGAATGGAGATGGATGAACTATTAGCCAACCGCGACAAGGTCAATTCCGAACTTCAGCAAATACTCGATAATGATACCGAGCCTTGGGGGGTCAAGGTGATAAAAGTCGAGGTTAAAAATATTGATCTGCCGGAGGACATGGTGCGGATGATCGCCATGCAGGCCGAGGCCGAGCGCGAGCGAAGGGCGAAGATCATTCGAGCCGATGGAGAGTTTCAGGCATCTCAGAAGCTTAGGGAAGCCGCCTTGGTGCTTTCGGATAATCCCGTCAGCATTCAGCTTCGATATTTGCAGTCTTTATCCGAGATCGCCACGGAGAAAAGTTCGACCATCGTTTTCCCAATTCCCATCGACTTTTTCTCGGATCTTTTGAAGTCCCGGAAAGGGAGTTAATCGCGCAAAATCGCGTCGGTTTTAGGCAAACCTTAAATTGGTTGCAAAGCCTATCATCGCGATTTTATCGCTTTGCCCCGCGGCCTTTAAGGGCGCGTTTGTTTTTCCGGAAAGCCAATGCGGAATAATCCAGTCGATGACGCCCATTAAAGTCACGCTGGCGGCGGCGATGATCATCGCCGAACCGATTGGAACAAAATCAAGCAATACCCCCATGCTTATTCCGCCCAAGGCGGAGGAGAGAATCTGAATGATAAAAAAGGCGCTGGCTACCCGGCCTAAATAGTCATCTGGGATTTCTTTGCGGACGACCGGCGCCATCGCAACCCCGATGGGGGTGTGGAAAAAGGACGTCAAGAATTGAACCGCAAGAACCATTGGGAGATTCACCCAGAAAGCCCCCGGAAAAAGGACCGCCGGAAAAAGCCACATCAGCCAAAAAAGCGGAGAACTAATTCCCGCGATGCGGTAAAACCCCTTGACTCCAAATTTTTGAATCAAGGAATCCCCTCTGGAGCCTTGCATCATCCAGGCTCCGAGGAAAAGCCCTAGGGATTCAACCGCAAAGGTCAGTCCTAAAACTCCGCCCGCCGTTCCGAACAGGGAAGCCAAAATGGCCGGTAAATGCACCGGCGGAACTAAAAGTTTCCCGATAAAGATCGGGAAAACAACCATCGGGAGCGCGTCGCTCAGAAGAGAGTCAAGAGACGATGAGAAAAGCCAGACTTTGAGTATCCTGTTTTTAAGGATATAGGCGAGGCCCTGGGTCGCCTCGTGTCGAGATAGAAATGCTAATAGGGAGTTTAGCCACAAAGACCGCGAATGGGTCTCATCGGAATTCTTGAATTGAAAGCTTTTCGACAAATCCTTGAGCGTCTGAAACGCGGATATTGAACTCTTTTTGAATAAATTTCCAATCAATCGGCCGGCGGCTCTAAAAAACTGGCCGAAGGTATTAATCTCAAGGTTTTGTCGGGGGTCTTTAATCCCAAACCAATAGACCGGGATTGCCGAAAGCAAAAAGAGGCTATAGAGTCCGTAGGCGATGGCATAACCGGCAAAGCCGAAATGCCCGACCAGCGTTCCGACGATCGCGCCAGCCGCGATGGGGAAAATAATCCCCGCCAGGGAAGAATATTTGGTGATGACGGCGGAGGCTTCCTTGTTTAGTTTGCCGTCGGTCCCGACAAAAGCGTTTGAAGCCGCGCCGTAGACGATGGCTTGAATTCCTTGGAATACGGCGTTGGCGACGGTCACGCCCGCCAAGGCGAGAAAGCTAAAGTGTCCGATAAAAAACAAGAGAGGAACCGCGGCCATGAGCGCTGTTCGCCCGAACATGGTGGACACGAACAAAATTCTAAAGTTTGTTTTATCCACCATGAGGCCGACCGGAAGAAGATTGACCACGGCCATTGTTCCCAATTGAATATTGCGCAAAACTCCCATCATGGTCTTACTCTTTTTGAGAGCTTGCATGACCAAAAACGGTTGGCTTAAAATATAAAAATAAGCGCCAAAAGAAGTCAGGATGCTGGAAGCCCAAAACAAAGACCACAATGATTTTGGAAGCTTGACCTTGGTTTTATCGTCTTTTTGTTGCGGGGGTTGGGGCAAAGAATAATCGCCATTGGAGCTTGAAATTGAGCGCGCGCGTTCGGCGGGCTGGAGAATGTGAGAAAAAGCGGGAAAGAGAGGCTCGGCTTCCGGTTGGGGTAAGCTATTGGCATGAGATTTTGAACCGTCAAAGAGAGATTCCGAAATAGAAGAGGCCTTGGTTGGAAAAGTCTTGGACTGCGGCGACAGTTCGGAAAGAGCCTTGGCGTTTACCGGAAGAGAAAAGGATTCTTGAGACGATTTTGAAGTCTGCGCCTTAGGAGAAACGGCGCTTGGCTGGGAAGCCTTGGGCAGCGGAAGAGAAGTCTTTGCCTCCTTGTTGGAGACGGGGAAAATCGTTTCCCCGGCGCGCAGCGGCTCTAAATTATTTGAACTTAAATTTCCGGGCGCGAGAGAGGATAAATCGGGTGTTTGGAAATTGAGATTTCCTTCCAGATTAAAATCAGGGTTGAGCGCTCCCTTGATATTTTGAATTCCCGGGATGTTTTCTCCGGGGTCGGAAATTTGGGCGGCTTGGATTGCGGAGACGGGCGCCAGATTAACGAAAATGGCCGCGGTTAAGACCACTGCGAGCGCGCGTTTCAACGGGGGCATAATTGTTTACATAGGATAGATAAAAATAAAAGATAAGACCTGAGGCAAAAGACCTATTTGTGATCTAGGCCTTTAGACCTATTTCTCCGGTCTTGATGTGGAGGGGGCGAGACCAAAACGGATCCCATTTCGCCTTCAAGACCCATGCGGTTATTTTCTTCTTCCATGGCGATAACCAAGGAATTAAACGATTTAAAGAAAGCCGCGACTACCGCGGGGTCAAAGAGCTTGCGTTCCTGGGCCTTGATGTATTGTTTGGCGTCTTCAAGAGTCCAAGCTCCTTTATAGACTCTTTCGGAAACGAGGGCGTCAAATACGTCTGCGACCGAGACAATCCGAGCTTCCAAGGGAATCTCTTCTCCCTTAAGCCCATATGGATATCCGGATCCGTCATAGCGTTCGTGATGGGCGACGGCTATTTTTGAGGCGATGCGCAAGAGTTTACTCTCGGCGTTTGCGAGCATCTTGCTTCCATAGATGGTGTGCTTTTTCATCTCCTCGTATTCTTCGGGCGTCAATTGCCCCGGCTTTCTTAAGATGGAATCGGGGATGGCGACTTTACCGATATCATGTAGTGGGGCGGCATAGCGGAGGTCTTCGGCTTCTTGGTGAGAAAACCCCATCGCGAGCGCGAGTATTTCGGAAAATCGGCTCATTCTTCTCAGATGTTTGGCTGTGTCTTTTTGATCGCGAAACTCCGCCACTAGAGCCATGCGGTAGATGGTTTCCAGATGGGATTTTCGTAATTCCTCATAAAGGGTGGCGTTTTCGATAAAGGACGCCGCCATGGTCGAGAGAATGGACAAGAGCCCTTCATCTTCTTCGGTAAATATTCCGCGAATTTTATTGACGACCTCAAAGACTCCGCTGACTTTTCCTTCCCGATTCTTAAGAGGAACGGCGAGAACCGAACGCGTCTTATAATTAATGATGCGATCTAAATCTTCCCTAAACCGAGGATCTTTATAGGCGTCTTTTAAGTTGATGGCATTTCCCGTTTTGGCGACCTGGCCCGCCACGCCTTGTCCGATGGGCATTCTAAATATTTTTTCTTCCATTCCAAGAGCGACAGTCGTCCAGATTTCTCCCTTATTTTGATCAATGAGAAAAACTGAGCATCGGTCGGCGTTGAGAACTTGGCAGACTTGCTGAGCGATTCGACTCAGCAGACTCTCTAGTCTGTTTTCCGAGGCGATGGATGTTCCAAATCTCGAGAGAAGCGATTGTTTCTTTTCCAGTTCTTGCCTGCGTCCCATAAAATTTCAGCCTTGAGAAAGCGTAGTATTTATTCGGCCTAAAGGTAAATGACCCGGCCCATAAGATGCTAAAATACAAAAATGGGCGTTCATCTGGGTCTTGGGACCGCTTTTCTGGCGGGATTGGCTTCCTTTTTATCTCCTTGCGTTTTGCCGCTCATCCCCGGGTATCTTTCCTTTATTTCCGGCCTGTCTCTAGACGAATTATCTAATCAGGGAGATGCCGGCATTTTTAAGGGGGCGGGCCTAGGCTCTATTTTCTTTGTTCTGGGTTTTTCTGTTGTCTTTATCGCTTTGGGGGCGTCTGCTTCGGCGCTTGGAAGAGAATTTTTCATGCATCGCCTTTTGCTGGATCGGATCGCTGGAGGCGTCATTATTCTTTTCGGCCTACATATGAGCGGAATCGTTCCAATTCGGTTTTTCTACTATGAAAAGCGGGCCCAGGCCCAAGTGGGCCCAAGTTTTCTGGGGGCCTTTGTCATGGGGCTTGCCTTCGCTTTCGGCTGGACTCCCTGCATTGGGCCGATATTGGGCGCGATTTTGGCCTTGGCCGCCACCCAGAAAACTTTGGTGGAAGGCATGCGGCTCTTGGCGGTTTATTCCTTGGGCTTGGGAATTCCCTTTATCGCCTCGGCTTTCGGACTCAGCTCATTTCTAAAACTTTTTAAGCGCTATAAGGGCGCTTTGCCTTGGATTGAACGCGTCTCGGGGCTCTTTTTAGTTTTGATGGGGCTTTTAATCTTTTTTAACCGCTTGCCGCTACTCTTGTCGTGGCTCAAGGGCGATATTTAGGAAAAAACCGCCTCCAATTTCCAGGGTGTAATTTTTTAATTGCCTGCTGGGGCTCTAATAATTTAAAATAGATGTTCAGGCTTCATTTATGGCAATTGTTTGGCGTGATGAGGACGATTCAAAGAAGGCGGCGGCCTCTTCTAGGAGAATTTCGATGTATAAAAAATGGTTGGGAGCGCTTGCCGCTCTAATTTTAGCGGGATTTGTTTTCTGGTTTTTTATTCAGGGAGGAGGAGCTGGCAATCAAGATGCGAGTTTTCCCGCTCCTAATTTTACGCTCCCAGATCTTTCGGGCAAAGATGTTTCTCTTTCGCAGTTCAAGGGGAAAGTGGTTTTCTTGGATTTCTGGGCCACCTGGTGCGATGCTTGTCGGGAAGAAATTCCCGATTTGATTCGTCTCTATCAGGAAAAAAATTCAAAGGGACTGGTAGTTCTTGGCGTTTCCGTTGATGCCCTTGGAAAATCCGTGGTCCAGCCTTTTGTGAACCAGGCTCAAATTCCTTACCCTGTCGTCATTGCTGGAGATCATGTTCCGGCGGGATATGATATCTCCGGCCTTCCAACCGCATTCCTCATTGATAAAAATGGAATTGTTCGGCACGAGTATATTGGGGCTGTTTCCTATGAGGATGTGGTCAAAGACATCAACTCGCTTCTTTAAAAATTTATTATTCGCGCCGCTACTCTTATCCCTTTTTTATTTTTTCCCTATTTCTTCTTTCGCCCAAACCGTCTCTTCATCCAGCGCCGCCGTTGTCTGTCAGCCCAAAGATGATTCAGGGCTTTACCCCGATGGCCATCTTTTCCATAAACTGATAGCTGATCCCAGACAAGTTCAGCTTTTGATGTCTTATTACCGGCTTCAGCATGAGAATATGGGTGACGTAGCCTTGGGGCATCGCTGGGGAATGGATCGTTGGAGCGATCGCTGGGGCGATCAGTATCAATGGGATTTAGAGGGAATGGCCTATTCGCGCTTTCAGGTGGGGCTTGGCATCAACTATTTGGAGACAATTGATTATATTGCCAATCTCCCTCTTGAAATTCGGCGCGGGCCCTATTCCGCCGAGATTATGCTTTTTCATGAAAGTTCGCATTTGGGAGACGGTTATATCCGGCAAACCGGGGATCTCGGGTTTAACTACAGCGTCAACGGGTTTAGATCCGTTTTCTCG